>JAFWUC010000063.1 GCA_017518705.1 Clostridia bacterium | reverse complement strand
TTACGATCTGGCAAAAGCAGGAGACAAGCTGGCGGTGGAGCATTATAAAACACTGGAAAAGAACGCCGCCGATTGTATTCAATGCGGCCATTGCGACAGCCGCTGTCCCTTCTCCGTGCGGCAAAGCGAGCGGATGCAGGAGATCCGCGCCTTTATGGAATCACAGTAAACCAGACTTATATGTAAGCGCGGAGTCCAAAATATGCTACAATTTAATTCGCCGTCGATAGGGAGTCATCGCCCCATCGGCGGCCTTTTTTTCGTTTTGAGCGTCTTTTTCTTTGCTTTATCTTGAAGAATTACTACACTTATGGTAAGCTTGAATATGATGTAGTTGATGAAAATAACGGAGACGCCAACCTAAAGAGCAGAGTGATATACGCCACGAAGAGAGTCGTGGCAACAGCGTAAATAAATACCGTTTTATTCACTCTATTACTCCGAGGCACGTAGAATCAGTCTTGAAACTCACCCGGACGGGGCGCGACTAAGGGATTACCGTGATCGAACCGGCATATCGGAATTTGATAAAGGAGCTAAACATATGTTGATGTACTGCGGAAAAGACTGCTGCAGGGAATGTGACAGGCTGTCGGAGTACTCAGGGTGCGAACGGTGCCAGGGGCATCCCTTCTGCGGCAGCTGAGTCGCCGAGAGGAACAAAGACCTCCTTCTGCTTAAGCGTCAATTGATCAATGAAATAAACGCTCTGGGCATCACGGGGCTTGCCGTGATCGACCTTAATCTGCTGACCGGTTCTTATGTAAACCTGCCCTATCCTCTTCCCGGCGGACCTGCGGTCCGGTTTTTGAAAGATAACGATATCTATCTGGGAAATCAGGTCGAACGGTCAGGTTCGGAGCGTTGTTACAGCGTTGTCGCAAATGAGGATTTCATTCTGGTTTGCGAGTATGGCTGCAACGGTTCCGATCCCGAGATCGTTCTGTTCAAACGGAGATAGACCGGGGTGCGGAAAAGATCATGCGCCGCAGGAAAACGGCGTGTTCACATATAGCGACTATCTGTATTATTTAGATAAAGAATGACGGTCGATACGTGACCGTACGATGTATCACGGACCTGATCTGCCGCTGTGCTGTGCGCGGTGCCGCTTTGGTCCCGTTCGTGCCGGCAGGCGGTGGTTTTTCACCTGCCGCCCGGGCTTTTATCGAACAGGAAGTTGGTAGGCACGGTGCGCATGTGGTTCCTGAGCGTATTGTGCACCGTTACTTCGATCATATTGTCCCCGGCTCTAACGAACTTTGTGATGTCCGCTTCATACGGCGGCGCGACCAGCGTCGCCGCCAAAGCGCCGTTGACGGTTATTATTGCCGCGCAGTCCAGGCTGCGGAAACTCAGTACTACCCGTCCTTTAACTTCGTTTAGTCTGACCGTCTTCGTATAGCGGACGCCGCCGGAATAGTGCTTAAGCCCCTGCTGTTCTATGGGCATATCCGCGTCTATTATACCCTGTCCGCATGTAAAACGGACAGGTTCTTTCATAAGCGCGGACCCGAACACGGAATCGCTTCCGTCTACCGTCACCGCGATCTCCGCGCAGCGCTGCATCGGAACGGGCGGACGGTAAACGTCCCCCTCCCTTTGCCAGGCTGCTCCCCCGCATTCGACCCTGCCGCGCATTCCGCCCGGAAGGATCAATCCCTCCGTGCCGGGAGGCGCCTTGAAACTGAACGTGCAGGCTTTTCCTTCGTGCCAGGGCTGGGGAATGAAGGGGATGACGTTCGGGTCTTCATACCATTTCATCGCCAGCGGCAGCGTCTGGGTGAACGGTACGCCGTGTTTTTTCACCAGCACGAAGTGCGTCCATCCGACGCAGGCGTATTTGAGCATGACCGCATGCAGGCCTTTTTCAAGCGTTATTTCGCCAAGTTCGGTCCTGCGCCCGTCGATCCATATCCTGTCGGGCAAAAGCGCGCCGCAGTCCATGACCAGGGTCTCTTTCCTGTCCGTCCGTACAAAGCCCATCACATACATGGGTCCTTCGCCCTCATAGACGCTGGAGCTCCCCGCTTTGGTGACGGTTTTTTTGCCCATGGCGATAAAATCGTCTGAGATCCGGCCTTTCAGCCCGTGATAGCTGCCCTGGTCCCCCGCGTCGCCCTCCACGCCGTAGCGCATGGAAAAACTATACGGACTGAAGCGCCCGTCCGGCGCCTTCAGACCGGATATACTGTCTTCGTCCTGTTCTCCGCGCGCCATGTACAGATAAGGCGCGTAAGAGTATACCGCGTGGTACCGGTTTTCGTCGCCTTCGAAGCGGTAATCGTAATCCCGCGCCTCCGCGCCGATCATTTTTTCACTGACGGGCAGGCGGTAATCCCCGAACGTGTTGTCCAGCGTCGGCTCAAGTTCGCTCGTCCACTCGCCCGAAAAGGGGATCACGCTTTTTTCGCCTTCCGGCAGAGGCAGGGCGCCGGACGCGTCCTTGGCAAACACGACGAGCATAAGCCCAGCAAAGCGGTCCGTCATGGGTATATACGTATGGGTGCCGTCATACCGGTACGAATTTAAGGCATACCTGCCGCCCGTGAAGGGATCCAGCAGCACCGGCTGTCCGGCGGCGCGGAAACCGCACACCGCCCCCGACGGGACCCCGTACACATAATACAGCTCCTCGCCGTCTATGCGCCTGTGCAGGAAATACTTTTTTTCCGCCTCGGGCGGGAAGACGATGTCCGTGATCGCGCTTGTGCGGTATTCGTTATAAAACTCCTCCGCGTTCGCGAGGGGCGCGTGCCGCTCAAGTATGTTTTGAACGTGCGTATCGAACAGGGGATCGCTGCCCGCGACGCGGTCCGAAGCCCGCGGCGCTTCGCCCAGCACTACCGCGTTTCCGCCGCTTTGGGCGAACTCGTCCAGTTTTGCGATCATTCCGAAGCGCGCCGCCTGCATGTTCGGCAGTATCACGGTGTGATAGTTTTCGCCCGCGACGCTTAGGCATCCGTCTCTGACTTCGCTTCTTTCGATGCTTTCAAAATCGATAAAGTCGAAATCCACGCCGTGCGTGTACAGATACTGGGCTGTCTCGAAGGCGCAGGCGACTGCCTCCCCGCCGCGCACCGGGTCCGCTTCCACTGCCGCCACGGGGTATACTATGGCCACGTCGCATACGTGCTTCCCCCGGATCAGCAGCCGGCTTAGGCGCTCCACGCATCCGAGCAGCGCTCCCATTTCCTGCCAGTAGGGCATGTGATGGTGGTTGCACGGGGGCGCCCACTCCCAATAGCTGCCGTGGGTCGAATAATACAGGCCGTGCAGGGACAGCAGGTTATGCCCCAGCGCGAAATTCCTGAAGACCGCGTCCGCCACGTCGCCCGACGAGGTCTGCCATCCGCTGGAATAAAAGCCCTCGAGCCACACGCGGGGGCGCTCGTAAAGGTGCGCCGCCGAACTGCTGACCTTGGACTTGATTATGTCCGACCTGAGCCCGGGCTGGTCGTTGCCGGGACCCTGGTACCATCTCATCGCCCGGAAATAGTCGCCGAACTCCGTCACATCCTTGCCGCGTCCGCCGTGGTCGCAGCCGAACGTCATCCCGCGTTTCTGATGCCATTCGTATACGGGTCTGAAAAAGCGTTCCCCGCTCAGCTGCACGATGACATCGTAATAATCCAGCCTCGTCTTTACGGCGGAAGCGCTGTCGTCCTCAAACAGGTCCGCAAGCAGCGGCAGGATGTCGTATCCCTTGCGCTTTAAAAACTCCTGCGGAAAATCGTCGCACCACAGCCTGCCGCGGACGTTGAATTCCAGTTCGTCGGAGAAGAAATAATTGAGCCCTTTTCCGCAGCTTCCCGGCATGCGGCGTTCAAACTCCCCGTAAAACGCGTCGGCGACGGTCGACCCGCTGCCCGCAGCCATCGGGTTCAGCGACCAGGGCACGTGCACGCGCCAAATCGCGCCGGACGGCGTCCGTCCCAGCTTTTCGGTATCGTAATACTCTTTATTGAGCTTTTCACTGTCCGTTTCAAGCACCAGCATCTGGCCCGCGAATTCGGGATGCGCCCTTAGCACTTCGTCCGTGTAGCTCTCCTGACCGGGCGTGCTGAGCGTATAGTCCGAAAGGCTGACTGACATGCCGCGCCTGCCCGCCTCCCGCATGAACCAGGCAAACAGCTGCCACCATTCCTCGGACAGCGGTTTGGGATCGCTGGGCATGGTGAGCCCCCACGCCCGTCCGCCCGTGTCCGTGTGGCAGTAATTCACCTGGAGCCCGGAGATATGGTGATCCTTCAATCGGTCGAGGATCCAGGTCAGCTTTTCCTTGGTGACCGGGTCACCGTTCCACCAGAAGAACGCGACTTCGCCGTATCCGGCGGGAGGGTTTCTGAATTCTTCGTAATCCATGCTTTTCAAGCGCTCCGGTCTGAGGGTCCCGGCAGGGCGGGTCCCCCGGATTATAGTACTATTTTAGTTGAAAACGCGCCCGACTTCAAGCCGTTGCCGCGCGGTTTTCCGGGCCAAGTGCCCGGTTTGTCTTGAAGATTTCCGAAACTTGTGGTAAGCTTGAACATAAAGCATATGCCGGCGGGGAAAAGGTATGGATATAACGATCAGAAAAGCCGAAACGGCGGACGCGGAAGCGCTCGCCGCTCTTGCCTTACAGCTGTGGGAGGACGGCGACCCTGAAGGGCTGCTCCGAATTCGCCGGCGACTGCGAGCTTGACAACCGCGACAGCCTGAAGTTCCATCTGGCGATGGGCTTCGAAGAAGCCAACAGGATAATATGTTTCAGAAAGGCGCTGTAAACAGCCGTCCCAGACCATGCAGAAGATCGTTCACCCCATACCCCCGGTTTTTGACGAAAACTCCCGGATACTGATACTGGGGAGCTTCCCTTCGGTGAAGTCCAGGCAGGCCGCGTTCTTTTACGGTCATCCGCAGAACCGCTTCTGGAAGGTCCTGGCCAAAGTGTTTAACGAGGAAGTGCCCCAAACGGTCCCGCAGAAAAAGGAATTCCTGCTAAGCAACCGTGTCGCGCTGTGGGACGTGATCGGCGCCTGCGAGATCGAGGGCTCTTCCGACGCCAGCATCAGGAACGTCACCGTCAACGACCTGGATCTCATACTCGCCGGGGCGGATATAAAGCGGATATACGTCAACGGCAAAACGGCGTACAGGTATTACCTGAAATACACAAGGCCGCTGATCGGACGGGAAGCGGTCTGCCTGCCGTCCACCAGCCCCGCGAACGCGGCCTGGGACCTGGACCGGCTGACCGAAGCGTGGAACTGCATCCGGCTTTAGCAGGAACACCGCAGATCCGGCGCTTTATGACCGCAGGACGATCCGCCGAAAGGACTGCACACCATGAAAGTATATTTCTCCGACAGCGAACTGACCGTGCGCAGCATGTTGCCCGAAGACGCGAAAATACTGTTTGACACGTACATGTCCTACGGCTGGCATCCGCGCATCGAAACTTACGAAAACTACTATAAAGAGCAGGAAGCGGGCGCCCGCCTCGTGTTCGTCCCCGTGTACAAAGGCCGGGTGTCCGGGCAGTGCACGCTGCTGCTCAGGCCCGAAGCAGGCCCGTTCGCGGACAAGGGATACCCCGAGATAAACAACCTGACCGTGTTTTTCGACGTGCACAAAATGGGCATAGCAAGCCGCCTCATGGACGCCGCCGAAAGCGAAGCCGCCAGGATCGCGGGCAGGGTGTGCCTGGCCGTGGGCCTGCATTCCGGCTACGGGCCAGCCCAGAGGATGTACATAAAGCGGGGCTACGTCCCCGACGGCAGCGGCGTGTGGTACAAAGGCAGGCAGCTCGAGCAGTACGCCCCCTGCGTCAACGACGACGACCTGCTTCTGTACCTGTCGAAAGAGCTGTAAGCCATGCAAAACGGGCCTGTCGGCTCATTTCACGCCATTCTGACGGCCCCGCATCGTATAGTTTATTTGCGTTATATCATTCCGGCGGACCGGATACCGTTTAGATAATACGGTATCATATCAAACACAAAGGATGGGCAGATAATGGAACTCTGGGACGCGTACAACATAAAGGAAGAACCCATTTCCGGCGTTACGCTGGTGCGGGGCGAAAAAGTCCCGGACGGGCTGTTCCACCTGGTGAGCGAGATCATAGTCCGGCACGCGGACGGGGAATACCTGCTCATGCAAAGGGACCCCGCTAAGCATTTCGGCGGCATGTGGGAAGCCAGCGCGGGCGGCTCGGTCATACAGGGCGAAGACGCCCTGACCGGCGCAAAGCGGGAGCTGTGTGAGGAAACGGGCATCAAAGCCGAGCGCCTTAAGGACCTGGGCCGCGTGGTAATGCCCGGACACGGCACCATATACGCCGAGTTCCTGTGCGAGACCGACCTGCCCAAAGACAGCATCGTGCTTCAGAAGGGCGAGACCGCAGCGTACAGATGGGTAACGAAAGACGAGCTGATGAACATGAAGACCACGGAGCTGGTGACGAGCCGCATACAGAACTTCATCGACGAATTACGGTTCGCGAAGCCCAATCAAAACGGACAGGGAGGCAATATGACGGATTACAGGCTTATTTCTGAGCAGGTCAGGGCGCTGGCGGAAGAATCCCGCGACCCGATCCCGGTGATGGCCAACGTGTCGGCGCTGCTGTACGAGTCCATGGCGGACGTGAACTGGGCGGGGTTTTACCTGGTCAAAGGCGAATGCCTTCTGCTCAGGCCCTTCCAGGGCAAGGTCGCGTGCGTGAAGATAAACAAAGGCAGGGGCGTGTGCGGCACCGCCTGGAAAGAGGACAAAACGCAGCTGGTGCCCGACGTGCACCTTTTCCCCGGGCACATCGCCTGCGACAGCGCCTCCCGGTCCGAGATCGTGGTGCCGATACACGCGGGCGGCGAAGTGATCGGCGTGCTTGACATAGACAGCCCCCTTCCCGCGCGCTTCACCGAAGCGGACAAGGCAGGGCTGACCCAACTGGTCGAAACGATAGAACACATAATAGGCTGACGGAGGGACAGTATGAACATAGGCGTAATCGGGCTGGGACACATGGGCAGAGCCTTTATAGAAGGCCTTATCAACAGCGGCGTAAAGCAGGCGGACATGATCGTAAACGCCCGCACCATACAGAGCATCCAGGCGGTCAATGACGCGTTTCCCGCCCTGCGGGTGGCGTTCAGCAAGCGGGACCTGGTGTCCCGGGCAGACATGATCGTGATCGCCGTCAAGCCCCAGAACGCCCCGGAAGTGCTGGGCGAGATCGGGCAGCTCGACCTGAAAGGCAAACTCATCGTCAGCTTTATGGCGGGCGTTAGCCTAAGCGACACCCGCAGGATGCTGGGAGGCGATCCGGACGGCGTAAGCGTCGTGCGCATGATGCCGAACCTCGCTATCGCGAAACTCAACGGCGTGATAGGCGTGTGCTACGAGGGGGACATCCCCGCAATGGACAAGGCAGGGGCGCTGTTCAGAAAGCTGGGCTACCTGATCCGCGTGTCCGAGGAAAAGCTGGACGTGATCACCGTGTGCGCGGGCAGCGGGCCCGCCTTCGCGGCGTTTTTCATGCAGCAGTACCGCGACGCCTGCCTGCACCTGCTGGGAGATAAAGCGCAGAGCGAGGAGCTGATGCGCCGCATGTTCGAAAACGCCCTTGACATGACCGGCGACGGGAACATGAGCCTGGAAGCGCTGATAGACAAGATCAGCACCAAGGGCGGAGTCACCGAGGCGGGCGTGAACGCCCTTAAATGCTCCGGCATCGGCACCTCGATGGAGTACTGCTTCTCTTCGGCGCTCAAGAGGATAAAGGAACTGAATCCCTCCAAATAACGGATAAGCGGTATGGAATACATTAAACTCACGAAGGAAAACATCGAAAGCGAGCACATCTGCTGCGCCATCTCCGGCAATAACGACATACAGGTCGCGTCCAAGAAAGCCTGGCTCAAAGCGCGCCTTGACGAGGGCCTGGTGTTCCTTAAAAGCACCCAGCGGGGCAAGTGCTTTATCGAGTACATACCCGCCGAAAACGCCTGGGTCCCCATAGACGCTGAGGGCTACACCTACATCGACTGCCTGTGGGTGAGCGGCTCATTAAAGGGGCACGGCTACTCGAGCGACCTGCTTTCTGCCTGCGCCGAGGACAGCAGATCGCAGGGCAGAAAAGGCCTGTGCATACTCGGCGCTGCAAAAAAACTGCCCTTCCTGGCCGACCCCAGGTACCTGAAACACAAGGGCTTCACCGTGTGCGACGAGGCGGACAACGGCATACAGCTGTGGTATCTCCCCTTCCGCGCGGACGCGGACAAACCCGGGTTCAGGCCCTGCGCCAAACACCCCCGCACGGACGAAAGCGGCTACGTGCTTTACTACACGAGTCAGTGCCCCTTCAACGCCAAATACGTGCCCTTGGTCGAACAGGCGGCGAAGGAGCGCAGCATACCGTTCAAGGCGGTGCATATCACGTCCCTGTCCCAGGCGCAGAGCGCGCCCACTCCCATAACCACCTACGCGCTGTTCAGGGACGGCAGGTACCTGACCAACGAGCAGATGAACACGGCTAAATTCCTTAAACTGGCCGGGGAGGCCGAATGATATGGACAAAAAACTGCTGACAAAGGCGCTCGCAGGCTTCCTGGCGGGGCTCGCGATCGTAGGCATACTTCTGTTCGTGCCCGCAGGTACCCTAAAATACCCCGGGGCATGGCTGCTGATCGGGATACTCTTCGTGCCCATGTGCCTTGCGGGACTGATTATGCTGAAAAAGAGCCCCGAACTGCTCAGGAAGCGCTTAAGCGCGAAGGAAGAACAGAGCGAACAGAAGACGGTGGTGCTTTTGAGCGGCCTTATGTTCATGGCGGCGTTCGTGCTGGCGGGGCTGGATTTCCGCTTCGGATGGACAGCGCTGCCCGGCTGGGTAAAGTGGGCGGCGGCAGGCGTGTTCCTGGCGGGATACGCGCTGTACGCCGAAGTGCTCAGGGAGAACGCGTACCTCTCCCGCACGGTGGAGGTGCAGGAAAACCAGAAGGTGATCGACACGGGGCTGTACGGCATCGTGCGCCACCCCATGTACATGAGCACGCTCGCGATGTTTCTGTCCATGCCCCTGGTGCTTGGTTCGCTCATCTCCTTCGTTATCATGCTTGCTTACATCCCCATAATCGTAAAACGCATCCTTAACGAGGAACAGGTGCTTAAAACGGGGCTTACGGGCTACACGGAGTATATGCGGAAGGTCAGGCACCGCCTGATCCCCTTCGTGTGGTAGAAAGGAGGCGGACATGGCGTCTGATAAAGCATACCTTGACTTTATACTCGAACAGCTCTCGGAGCTTGATGACATCTCCTGGCGGGGCATGATGGGCGAGTTCATAATCTACTATAAAGGCAGGATCGCGGGCGGCATATACGACGACCGCCTGCTGGTTAAGCCCGTGAAAGCCGCCCGGGAGCTCATGCCCGAAGCGGAGGAAGAGCTGCCCTACGAAGGCGCGAAGCCCATGCTGCTGGTAGACAACGTGGACAGCCGGGAATTCCTTAAACGGCTGTTCACGGCCATGTATCCCGAACTGCCCGAAAGCCGGAAAAGACCCGCCGGCAGCGCCCGTTCCCTTAAGGAAGACCCGCGAAACTGACACGGACGGTGACACATGCTCTCTCTTTATCTTCCCGAACTTAAGGACCTGTGGTTCCGGCAAAAGCTGCTTGCTGACGAAGCCACCATGGCCTACAACCGCGCCTGGGGCGGCACCATCCCCTTTCCCGAGGAAAACTGGGCACCCTGGTATGAAAAGTGGGTTGCCTGCCCGGACGGCAAACGCTTTTACAGGTACCTGAAAGACGAAAACGGCGCTTTCGTGGGCGAAGTCGCCTACCACTGGGACGGGGACATCCCCGGCTTCATGGCGGACGTGATCGTTTACGCGCCATTCCGGGGCAGGGGCTGCGGCAGCAGCGGCCTGGAGCTGTTGTGCGCCGCCGCCAGTGAAAACGGCGTATCCGTAATGTACGACGAGATCGCTTTGGACAACCCTTCCGTCGGCCTGTTCCTGAGACACGGCTTCACAGAAGTCTCCCGCAGCGAACACAGCGTGCTGCTCAGAAAAACGCTGAAGGAGCCTGACGAAATGACATTCGAGATCGGGAAGATGGAGAAGGACGCGGATATAAAGGGCAAGGCGTACGTGAACTGGCAGTCCTGGCAGGAGGCGTACAAGGGCCTGATCGACCAGAGCTTCCTTGACGCGCTGACGCTGGAACAGTGCGAAGAGATCGCCCGCAGGTGGCCGGACAACGTTTTTATCGCGAAAGACGGCGGCAAGGTCGTCGGCTTCTCCGCCTACGGCAGATACCGCGGGGATGACCTTGAGGACGCCGGGGAGATAATCGCGATCTACGTGCTTAAGGAGTATTACGGCACCGGCGCGGGGCGGCTGCTCATGGACAGGGCGCTCTCGATGCTGGACCAAAAGAAGGTCGCGCTGTGGGTGCTTAAGGGCAACCGCCGCGCCGAACGCTTTTACGAAAAGTGCGGCTTCCGTTTTGACGGCGCCGAGAAGACGCTGCTCATAGGCTCCCCCGTCACCGAAAGGCGGATGGTGCTTATCAGGCAGCCGGATTCTGGGAGGGACTGAATGGTCACGAAGCATGTGGTCGTGCTGCCCTACGACCCTAACTGGGCGCAGGCCTTCAGGGCCATAGAAGCGGAGCTTGTTGCCGCGCTGGGCGGCCTGGCAAAGCGCATAGAGCACGTGGGCAGCACCTCCGTGCCGGGCCTGTGGGCAAAGCCGATAATCGACATAGACGCGGTGATAGAAGACCGCTCCCTGCTGGGCGAAGCCGTACGGGCGCTCGGCAAAATCGGCTACCGGCACGAGGGCGACCTTGGCATCCCCGGGAGGGAAGCCTTCGCCTGCGAGGGCAAAACGCACCTTATGACGCACCACCTGTACGTGTGCGCGGAGGATTCAAGTGAGCTTAAGCGCCACCTCGCCTTCAGGGACTACCTGCGCGCCCATCCCGAGGCGATTGGCGAGTACAGCCGCGTAAAGCGGGAAGCCGCGGAACTGTTCCCTTACGACATTGACGCTTACATAGCGTACAAATCCCCCTTCATAGAAAAAATATACGCAGGACTTGGGCTGCAGGCGCTTTCGCCCGCAGCAGACCGCAAGTGAGGTTAAGCCATGTTTTTTCACAAAAAGACGCCGCCCGAGCGGGTCACCGGTTACGACCCCGAGACCCAGTATCCCGCAATACGCGCCTCCATCTGCACGGGCGAAAAGGTGGCGGGCTTCAGGAACAAAAAGGACGGGCGTTTCACCGAGGTGATGCTGATCCTCTCCCCCGAAGACGAGGAGCGCTTCAGGAAGCAGTACAAGGTGAAAGACCTGCCGACCGAGTATTAGGAAGCGGGGACGGGTATGGCAAAAGTCAAACTGACCGTGACCCACAGCGAGTGCAGGAGCGGTTACCACAGGCAGGGCGACGTTTTCGTCGTGGAGGCCCTGTGCCCTCCCCTGTGCCACGAACTGTGGAACGCGGCCTATCCTTACGTTTTCGCGCTGCAAAATGGCGCGGAACTGGACTTGGGGAACACAAAATCGAAAAGCTTTGAAGCACGCTGCCCCGACGGCGGCAGGGTGGTCGTCCGCGGGGAGCTCCTGCCGGAAGACGGCGGGGACAGGTGATACCCGGTTTAGAGGTTTGTATGGAACTGCGAAAGATCAACCTGAATGACGCGTTTGACGAATGGAAATACACTACCGCCCTGCCCAAAGACGATAACGGGCTCACGAACCCCCATCACGGCGTGTCATTTGAGGAATACACGGAAAAAGTGCTGCCGAAGCTCATTTCTTATGAGCATCCGGTTGACATGCCGGACTGGTTCGTGCCGGAAACGTACTATTACCTGTGGGACGGGGACAAGCTGGTCGGCGAGTTCCGCATACGGCACCGCCTTACCGAAGCGCTCAAAAACGGCGCGGGCCACATCGGCTACAGCATCCGCAGGGATGAGCGCGGAAAAGGTTACGGCACCGAAGGGCTCAGGCTGACGCTGGAGATCGCAAGGAAACTCGTCCCCGAAGACGAGATATACCTGCGCGTGAACAAGGACAACATCGCGTCCCAGAAGGTCATGCTTAAAAACGGCGCCCGCCGCGCGGGCGAGGACGAGACCCACTATTTCATGCGGATACCGAAATGAACAGCATTGGGACCCGGTCCGGACAGACCGCGGCCCCGACAGGTAAGAGAGCGTAAACATATGCGGCACCTCGGAACGCAAAGGCTTGAGACAGACAGGCTGATACTGAGACGATATACACAGGACGACGCCGGAGCCATGTTCAAAAACTGGGCTTCGGACAGCGAAGTCACCAAATTCCTCACCTGGCCCGCCCATTCGAGCGCGGAGGTCAGCTTAAAAGTGCTGGAAAGCTGGATCCCCCGCTACGGGGAGGACGCTTACTACCACTGGGCCATAGTGCTCAAAGAAAACGGGGACGAACCCGTCGGCGACATCGCAGCGGTTAAACTGAACGAGGACACGCGCTGCGCCGAGATAGGCTACTGCCTGGGCAGGAACTGGTGGGGCCGCGGCATCATGCCAGAAGCGCTTAAGGCTGTCATGGATTTCCTGCTCGACAGCGTGGGCATGGAGCGCGTGGAGGCGCGCCACGACACCGAAAACCCGAATTCGGGCAGGGTGATGCTCAAGTGCGGCATGAAGTACGAGGGCACGCTGCGCGCTGCCGACCGCAACAACCGGGGCATCTGCGACGTATGCCTGTACGCGATTTTGAAGCGGGACAGGGAGGCTTTGAAAAGCGCTTCCCCCGCGGCCCGGGATAAGCGCCCGGATGACCGCATCGGGTTAGTCAGGATAAACGAGACCACCTCCGAACAGATCGTACCGCTTATCTCCCGGTTCCGCGCGGAGCTGCGCGCATTAAGGGGCATAGCTTCCGAGCCGGACCTTGGACAGGCGCGGGAGGAGATAAGCGAATTTCTGGAGAAAGGTTATCCCGTGTACGCCGCCATGGCGGGCGGAGAAGCGGCGGGCTACGTAGTGTGCCGCATAGACGCGCCCTGCCTCTGGGTGGAGCACATTTTCGTATCTGAGGACTATAGGCGCAAGGGCGCGGCGGGCCTGCTGTTCGGCAAAGCCGAGGAGCTCGCCCGGGAAATGGGCGAAGACACCGTGTACAACTTCGTCCATCCCAACAACGAGGGCATGATCGCCTTTCTGCGCTCCAAGGGCTATACGGTGCTCAACATGATAGAGATCCGCAGGCCCTGCGCTGGCGAAAAGCTCACAGGGAGCGTACACGTGGACGCGAACACCTTCGACTATTGACAGCTGCCTGGAAGACCCGCCGGGGACCCCGGTCCCGGGGAGGATGCGCATGAGTTATCTGGAAGAATACTACAACACCCATAACGAGGACTTACGCTTGACGTCCAGGCACGGGCAGATCGAGTATCTGACCACCATGAAGTACGTCCGCGAGTATCTTTCCGGCGTGCCTGACGCCGCGATCCTCGAGGTCGGCGCCGGCACGGGCAGATACAGCGTGACGCTGGCAAAAGAGGGCTACGACGTCACGGCAGTGGAACTGATAGGGCACAATCTCGATATCCTCAGGACGAAACTGGACGGGACGGAACCCATAACCGTGCTTCAGGGAAACGCACTGGACCTGTCCGTACTGCCGGACGGAAAGTTTGACCTTACGCTGCTTCTGGGGCCGATGTACCACCTCTATACGAAACAGGACAAGCTAAAGGCGCTTTCTGAGGCCGTGCGCGTAACCAAACCGGGCGGCCGCATCATGGTCGCGTACTGCATGAACGAACCCACCGTCATATTGTACGTTTTTGTGGCAAAGCACCTGGACGAAGCCCTGAACAACGATATGCTGACCGAAGACTGGCACTGCAAGAGCGAGCCGAAGGAGATCATCGACCTGGTGAGAACGGAAGACATAGCCGCGCTCGATTCCGCTTTCCCCGTCGAAAGGCTAAAACTCGTCGCGACGGACGGCGCCGCCCATTACCTGAGGGACATGATTGACGGCATGGACGACAAGACCTTTTCAAAGTGGATGGACTACCACTTTTCCGTCTGCGAGCGCCAGGACCTTATAGGCGCGTCGAACCATACGCTGGATATACTGAAAAAACTGTGATCCTGCCGGGCGGGTCCGCCCCGGAAGCGCACAACAAGGGCGGCTTTGCGGCGGAAACAACGGCAAACGGAGGCAGCCATGATAAGATATGTCGAGAGCGGTGACAAAACCGAATGGTTTGCCCTCGACCGCGGGCTTGCGGAAAAAATGTTTGACGAAAAAGTCCGTACCCGGCAGGGCTATGTGTGCGCCGAAGACGGAAAGATCATCGGCATACTGCGCTTTTCTCTGTTCTGGGACAGCGTCCCTTTCTGCAATATGCTCTATATAGACAAAGAATACCGCTTTCGCGGATACGGAACGCGGCTCATGGAGCGCTGGGAACGGGACATGAAAAGCGAGGGCTTCGACATGATAATGACGTCCACCCAGGCGGACGAAACGGCGCAGCATTTCTACCGCAAGCTGGGCTACAAGGACGCGGGCGGTTTCGTGGTGGATGTACCGGGGCACGAGCAGCCGACGGAGCTGATAATGATAAAAGCGCTTTAAAAGGGAAGTATTCATGAAAGGACAGACACATGAGCTTTTTTGATTCCTTCGTTTCATGCACCGCCGCGGGCAGCGGCAGCCAGAACTGGTTTTCGAGCGCCAGCCCTGACGAAAAGATCACCTGCCGGGTGTATTACAAACTCTCCCGCTCCACAAAAGAATGCGCGCTTCTGTACTCCAACCTGCTGGACTCCACCTACTCCGACGGCAGCCACAGCCACGCGAATTTCGTGCCCGGCAGCTGGACGATACACTTGGTGAGGGCGGGTCTGGTCCGCTGCTGCGGCATGGATGAAAGCGCCGAGCCCGATCTTTTCGTGCCCGTGACGTTTGACGGGCAGGGCGTAAAAAAGGTGCACCCGGGCGAGATCTTCTGTTCCGACCCCTTCCCCTTTCGTGCCGATAAGGGCGAATACATGTGCGTGGAAATGACGTTTTCCGGCGAGTGCGTGCCCTGCCACACGGAGAGCCTGCTGCCCGCGTTCAGGCTCGTCAACGGCGCGTGGACGCACTCTACCGAGATCCCCTTCCCCTCCATGGTGGGCGCGAAGCGCACAGGCGAGACGCGGCTGGGCTTTATCGGCGACTCCATCACCCAGGGCATCGGCACTCCCGACAATTCCTACACCCACGTGGCGGCGCGCGTTCAGGAGGCGCTGGGCGAAAACTGCGCCGTGTGGGACCTGGGTCTGGGCTTCGGGCGCGCGCACGACGCGGCGCTGGACGGCGGCTGGCTGTACAAGGCGCGGCAGAACGACGCGATATGCGTGTGCTATGGGGTGAACGACCTGTTCCAGCTGGGCGACGCGGAGCTGCTCAAGCGCGACCTGACTTACATCGTGCGGACGCTTAGGCAAAGCGGGCTCAGGGTTCTCATACAGACCGTGCCGCCCTTCGACTACGCCCCCGAATTCCGGGAAAGGTGGCTGAGCGTGAACGAATACATCAGAAACGAGCTGTCGAAGGAAGCGGACGCGCTGTTCGACAACGTGCCCGTGCTGAGCCGGAGCGAAAGCGAGCCCTGGCGGTCCCGCTACGGCTCGCATCCGAACGCTGAGGGCAACGCCGCCTGGGCGGAAGCGATACTGCCGGTGATAAAAAAACTGCTGGCTGCGGGCGTTTAGCTTTCGGCTGCGCCCATTCAGGGTGCGTTACTCGAGAAAGACGCTTTTCGGCGGACAGCAGCAGAAAAAACCGGGCGTTACACTTGGTGTCACGCCCGTTTTGTACGCATTTTGCGGATCCCGGGGCGTAAGCCTCTGCGCCTGCCATACCCCCGGATAAGAAAAGACCGCGATCTACCTCGCTAACATCTTCGCAAATCCGATTATCTCCCTGCTCATCTCATCGCTTTTGAAGTGGTGGATATAATGTCCGCAGTCATATGAGATCAGCCTTGCTTTCATGATCTCCGCAAACTTCTGCTGGTTTTCGACCCAGTCTCTTTCCTGGTCTTTGCCGTTGGACGAAAACAACAGTGCGGGACAGCTGATGTTTCCGGCTTCGCCTACGATTCTCGCGTTTTTCAGAACCTCGGCGGCTTCGTTGATGCAGCAGATATTGAATGCGTTTCTTTTCTTCAAAAGCTTATGCTGCCTTATCTCATCCTCCGACAACGAACGGTCATTCAGCGAGGCCAGCACATTTGCAAGTTTCAGCGTTCTTACGATTTTCATGAGGCGGAGCGTTTTTTTGATATCATTTTCCGTCCATACACTGAACGACAGGGGCGTCGCCATATCCATTCCGACGATGGCGGAAACTTCGTCGGGATATTTCTGCTTCCATCTGATCGCTTCCAGACCTGACATGGAATGCGGCGCAAGTATATACGGTCCTTCTTCTCCAAGTGCCGCCAGCGCCTGCCTTTGCACGGAAACGAGCGTGTCTATATCGCCCGGAGAATCCCAGATATCCGAATACCCGTATCCGTATTTCTCGATCACTATGACCCTCAGATCATTAAGCAGTTTTTCATAAAGGACCTTGAAATCATAAACGGGCGCGATGGTACAATGCCCTGACATGAACACGATCGGGAGCGCGTTTTTGTCTCCCCGTACATATATGTGGATCTTATGCCCGTTTACCGTTACGAGCTCTCCGCTGCATTTCAAGATCGTCTTCATGCCCGTCCCCCCTTCGCATTCCCGATCTGCCATATAGGCATAATCGATTTTGGTAACAGCAACGCTATATCTCCCTTATCCTCTTGTTGAACACCATCAGCACCGCAGTCACGGTGAAGCCCAGGGCGCACAGGGCGAGCAGCGCGGTGCTGCCCCAGCCCTCCAGCGCCGCCCCCGCCAGCATGGAGGCGATGGGCACCATGCCCTGGGAACCTATGCTCATTATGCTGGAGACCTTGCTTAATTTGTCCCTGTCCACCACACGCATCAGCATGGTGCCGGTGGGTATGTTTATAAACGAGATCAGGAAACCTATGACCAGGCAGCCCAGTCCGAAGCTCACAAGGAAACCGTTAAGGGACGCGCCCCTGTCCGCCAGCAGCCAATAGCTCAGCGCCAGGCTGATCATCATCGCGGACATCGCGCACAGCTTAAGGGCGTTGGCGAAGCCGCATTTTTCCGCGGGCTTGCGGGCGGATAGGATCGCCGCCCCCGCCAGGGAGCTTATGCCGAAGCACACGCTGAACACGGAGGACCACAGCTCGGGCGTGAGCACTTTGTCAAACAGATAGGAAGGCGCCTGCGCCAGGTCCGTCTTTATGAAATACGGCAGGAAGTTGCCCGTTACGGGCGCGAAGAAGAAGTTGATGAACAGTATCGCACCTATCATGGCGAGGATCGCCTTTTTGGTCTTTAAGTAGCTTATGCCCTCCCCCATGTCCTTGAGCGCCAGGCGCAGGGTCAGCTTTTCCTCTGACGGACGGTGCTCGTATTTTATAAACATCTCCGACACGCCCGAGGCAACGTAGCTCAAGCCTACCATGAAGAACAGCGCGTACACGGGCAGCGCGGCGTAAAGTATGCCCGCCAGGATTATGCCCAGGATGCCCTCCAGCGAGCTTTTGATGGAGACGTAGGCATTGGCCTGCTGCAGCTGCTCGTCGTCCAGTATGTGGGGAAACAGCGCCCCCGCCGCGGGCGTGAACACGCCGCTCACCGCGTGGCCCAGTATACCTATCCCGAAAAGCACCGCTATCTGGGCGTCCGCGCCCCGGAACATCAGCATCAGCGCGGTGCCCAAAAGTATGATCCCGCCCTTCAGGTAGTCGCACAGGTACATTATCTTCGCCTTGTTGAAGCGGTCGCCCATCACGCCGCCTACGGGCGTAAACACCAGCATCGCCACGCCGCACAGCGCCAGATACAGCCCCTGCAGAAACGCGTTGTTGCCGCTTATGTCAAGTATGTAGAAGCTCACCGCGAAGCTGTAGAGTATCGAACCCAGTTCCGACACCAGCGCGCCCAGGAACACCAGGCGGAAATTGCGGTTCCGAAACATGTTTTGTTTTTTTTCAGTTTCCATCGTTCGTCAGTTCCTCCCATTTCGCGGCCAGCTTTTCGTTTTTGGCCAGTTCGAGCAGTTTTTTCACGCTGCCTTTCACCGTGTTGCCGAAGATGTCTATGAACACCGTATCTTCCGTCTTATCGCCGAAGCGCGCCGTGCGCAGACTGTAGTCCGGCATGGAATCGAACGTGAGCGCCGCGGCGGCTGCCTGCGAAAGCGTGTTTTCCGCCTCCCGGGCGAGCCCGGCGCGGGACTGCACGTGGCTTAACAGCGCCAGCATCTCGGCACGCCCCTTTTCCAGCGCGTCCGGCTTTTCCTCGAGCCTGAGCCCGCTCAGAAAATCAAGCCCCAATTTTGCCGCCGCCAGCGCCGAGTCCCAGTCTTTCCGGGCGCACAGCACAAACACGTAGCCGCCTACCGTGTCGAAAAAATCCGCCACTGTCCTGAGCAGCGCGCTGGACAGATACGGCACGGCTTCCTCCGTCCTGCCCATGAAGATTGCAAGGAGCGTTCCGATCTCGCTGTCGAACATGCCCGAGGCGTTATTGGTTTTTAATACCTCCAGGCATTGGTCATATTCCCCCGCCAGACCCAGCGTGATGGCTATTTCGCCCAGAACAGACGCTTCGTTGACGTTTTTATCATCCGACTGCCCGATCAGCAGCCTCGCCTGTTCCAGCAATTCCCGCGCCCGCTTAATCAGCGCCTTATCCCAACCGCCCACCCCGAAAGCCAGGTAGACCTGGGCGCACGCGTGCACGGCGGAAAAGGAATGGGGATATTTTACCAGCAGCTTTTCCGCCAGGGAAAGCGCTTCCGGGTCCATGGTCCTGCACAGGGCGCCCAGGCGCTCCAGCGCGCTCTCCAGGCGGTTGTCGCTTAAGCTGTAGCCCAAAAGCGCGTCCACCGAGGTGTCGAAAAAGTCCGCCAGTTCCACGATCAGGTTAAGTTCCGGCTGTGACAGCCCGTTTTCCCACTTGTACACCGCCCCCACCGTCACTCCCAGCGCCTCGGCCAGGTTTTCCTGGGTCATATGCTTTTGTTTGCGCAGGGAACGGATATTTTCGCTCAGCCTAAGCTTCATGCGCGGCGCCTCCTTTGGTGTTTGCCCTGTAATTATAGCAGACCCGCGCCCGGAACGGAAGCCACCGTCAATACTACACGGATAAAATTTTTTATACCAACGGTATGGATTTTGCCCGCAAAGCCGAAACCGGCGTTCCCGGCTTTTCTTTTCCGCGTGTGTCCTGTATAATACCCGCATAGATCAAGCGCCGCGGAGGATCAGATGCTTTTCAGGAAAGCCGTTCGGGATGACGTAAACAGCGTATCCGCCATTTACGAGGCGGTCAAGGGGACCCGGTTCTGCGTGTGGGACGACTCGTACCCGGGAGAGGAAGAGATAAACAGCGACCTTGCCGCGGGCTGCCTGTACGTGCTGGAGGACGCGAAAGAAGTGATAGGCGCAATCTCCATAGTCCCGGAAAACGAGACCGACGGTTTCCTCTGCTGGCAGGTCAGGCAGAACGCCCGGGAGTTCGCCCGGGTAGTGATAAGGCCGGACCGGCAGGCGCAGGGCCTTTCCCGTCTGCTTATAGACGGCGTGCTTAAAGAACTGCGCGCCATGAACGCCGCCGCGGTGCATATATCCATGGCCAAAGGCAACATACCCGCGCAAAAGCTCTACGCAAAAGCGGGTTTCGTTATCCGCGGGGAAGCGGAGATATTCGGCGACAGCTATTACCTGTGCGAACTTATACTCGGCCCGGAAGGCGGCAAATCATGAATATCGAGAACAACATACTCAGGCATTACCTGAAAAACGTGTACTTCATAACCGGCACGGCGTACGCGGGCAAGTCCACGATGGTGAAGATGCTCTCGGAACGCTACGGCCTCGTGTGCTGCGGCGAAAACTACCATTCCGTGGTGTCCGACACGGTGGCTTCGCCCGATAAGCAGCCGGACATATACTGGCTCAACACCCTGACCGACTGGAAGGAATTCGTGCTGCGCTCCCCCGAAGAATACGAGCGCTGGATATTTTCCGTGTCCCGGGAAGCCGCGGGGTTCGAGGTGGCGGAGCTAATCTCCCTTTCAAGGGACAGAAAGGTCATCGCGGACACCAACATCCCTCTGGACATACTGCGCGAGATCTCCGACTGGGGGCACGTGGCGGTGATGCTCTCGCCCCAGGCCCTGAGCGTGGACAGGTTTTTCGACCGGGAGGACCCGGAAAAGCGCTTCCTGCTTAAAGTCATACAAAGCTGCCCCGACCCCGAAGCGGCCATGGAAAACTACAAAGAGGGGTTAAGGCTCATAAACAGCCGGAAACATTACGACGAATTGGCAAGCAGCGGTTTTTTTACGCTGGTCAGGCCGGACGGCGATATGGACACGCGGGAAGAGATGTGCGGCAAACTCGCCGTACATTTCGGTTTTTCCGTCTGAGCCGGCAGGAACATACTGACGCTTTTTCAGGCGCACGGGACGAAAAACTGCCGGACACAGGAAAAGAGGCCGCATTTCGCGGCCTCTTTTGCGCGTTTTACAGCTTATCTGGCGGCGCAGATCAGGTCTATATCGGCTATTGCGATGTTGTACTCGCTCACGCGGGTGCCGTCGTCGTTCAGGGTGAAGTAGGTGCCGTTTATGGTGACCCTGAGGTCGATCTTTCCGTTGGCGTCGGGGCCGATCATGTCGCCGTTAAAGTAGAATACCTGCTCGTCCATGACATCCGCCATGGTGTAGTAGTAATCCCTGCCGTTCACGGTTACGGTGATCTCCTTGGGTCGCTGGTTGCGCTTCCAGGAGGTCTCGCCGCTGTGCTGCATGCCGCCCCTGATGGCGACGCCGTAAGCAGACACTCTGCTGTCGGTCACGCGCCATATGCAGCCCAGATAATCGTTCAGCCGGTAGCCCCTGGAGCCTTCCACCCATTCGGTGGACGATTTGTTGTCGAATGCCCTCTCAGGTTTGTAGTCGTAATACTGGTTGGTCAGATGGCTGCTCTCGTAGACTCGCTCCTTCACCATGCTGCTCATCTGGCTCGCCTTCGCGGAGGTGAATGTGTACTCGGCGCAGATCAGGTCGATCTCGGTGATGGCGATGTTGTACTCGCTCACGTTGGTGCCGTCTTCGTTCTTCTTGAAGTGCGTGTCGGTTATCTTGACCCTGAGATCCAGTTCGCCCGCGGAGTTCGGACCGATCAGGTCGCCAAAGTAGAACACCTGCTCGTCCATCTTGTCAGCCATGGTGAAGTAGTACTCCCTGCCGTTGACGCTGACGGTAATGTCCTTGGGGCGCTGGTTCCTGTCCCAGGAAGTCTTGCCGCTGTGCTGCATACCGCCTTTGATGGCGACGCCGTAGGCGGCGAGGCTGCTGTCGTTCACGCTCCATACGCAGCCAACGTAGTCTCCCAGCTTGTGGCTCTTGGAGCCTTCCACCCATTCGGTAGTCGCGTTGTTGTCGAACGCCCTCTCAGGCTTATAGTCGTAATACTGGTTGGTCAGGTGGCTGCTCTCATACACGCGCTTCTTCGTCAGCTTGTTCGTTTTGCTCGCCCTGACGGTGGTAAAGAGAGAAGCGTCGTATGAATCAAATGGAATGATATAACCTGGAATGGGGGCAGGGGTTGCTGTGGGCTTCGGCGTGGGGCTCGGCGTAGGAGTCGGTGTGGGAGTATTGTAGTAAGAGGGGGTCTCCCAGTAGTCGTATACGTCCTCGTCGGGCGCGACGCTCTGGGCGACGGTGGTGATGGGCACGTAGCCCCTGGCCTTAAAGCCGTCCTCTTCAAACTCCACCAAGTAATAGTCCTGCAGCGTCTCTATCACGGATACGTAGGTGCCCTTCCTGAGTATCTTGGAGCGCTTGGCGAACTGCCGGGCGTAGTCGGAGGGGTAATACGGCCCGTAGTATACGTAAGTGTTCACCAGCGCCACCATGCTCACGTAAGGAGCGGACTCTATGGTGTAGCTGAACAGGTGCTGTTTTTCCAGGTTCAGCGTGTTAACGGGCGTATAGGCCATGTACTTGCGCCCGTCCCTGCCCGTAAAAGAGATGTGCGCCCACAGGCAGTCAAGCCGATCGTAAGCGAGCGCCCCGATGGTCACGTTCCAGTCCTTGGTCAGGGTGCCCAGTTCGCTGGTGTAGTCGTAGCCTGGGCCGGAATAGACCACGATGTCCACCACGGGCTCCCAGCCAAAGCAGACCTGGGTCAGCAGCAATGCCGCCAAAAGCAGCAGGGTAACCGTTTTCTTCATTGTTTGTCCCTCCCGTCAAACTTTGTTTCTATTTTACTACAACACGATAGCCCGTGCAAGCCGTTTTGGTACACCGGCCGGGCAAAACCGAACGCTTTTGCCTCGTTTACCCGGCGTATGTGCAGATCAGGTCTATATCGTTTATGGCTACGTCGTACTTGCCTACCGGATTGCCTTCCTCGTTGACCGTACGGTAAACGCCTGTCACCGTCACCCTGAGATCCAGCAAGCCGCCTGCGTCCGGTCTGATGATATCCCCGTTAAAATAGAACGTCTGTTCCTCCATCGTATCCGCCAGGCTGAAATAATAGACGGAGCCGTTCACGTTCACCGTGATGTTCCTTGGCCGCTGGTTCCTGTTCCAGGATTCGTAGCCCTTGTACTGCATGCCGCCCTTTATGGCGATTCCGCACGCCGCAATGCGCCTGTCTGATACGCGCCATACGCAGCCTATATAGTCGTTCAGCTGCTTGCCTTCGGAACCTTCCACCCAGTCTGTGGACGAAAGGCCGTCAAACGCGTACTCGCTCTTATAGTCGTTCCACTGGTTGGTCAGGTGGCTGCTTTCGTACACGCTGTACCTGCTTATGTTCTGCCCCGTGCCTGCCCTGAATACATAGGAAGGGATCGCGCCGGGATAGCCCGGATATCCGCCATATCCCCAATAGCCGTAAGCACCGTCCTGTTGGTATCCGGGATACGTTTCGCCGTAAGCGCCGTCCGCAAAGCCGGGATAATTGCTGCCATCCGGCTCGTTTCCGTACCCAAGCGTGCCGGAAGGCACGTAGCCTCTCACGTTGTACCCGTCCTCCAGGTATTCGACGAGGAAACACTCGTTCGTTTCGTCGATCACCGACACGACATCCCCCGCGTAAAGCATGGCGGGACGATGCGAGTAATCCAGTTCCTCGACTCCGCGCTTATACGGCCCGTAGTACACATAAGTGTTTTCTTTCACCGTCAGGTCCCTGTACGGTTCCTGCTCAAAGCCGATATAGCTGTAGTTGTAGCTTGGCACCTGCAGCCTGTAAATTGGCGCGTAGGCCATAAACAGGCGTCCGTTTCGGCCCGCGAACGTGAAATGCGCCCAGATGTTGCCCTGCCTGTCGTACGCCAGGGCTTCCACCTGCACGTAAGCGCCCCTTTTGAGCGTGCCCAGCTCCGAAGAATAATTCGTGCCGGGGCCGGAATACAGCGTGATGTCCGTTACGGGCTCCCAGTCGGCAAGGCAGGCCGGGGAAAACAGCAGTGCCGCCAGCAGAAAGAAAACGAGCGTCTTCTTCATTGCGTTCTCCTTTATACCTGTGTTTTATGATGATACGGCGCGTCCGGCGCCATTTTCTCCTGCCTTGCCTGTGCCCGCGTTTTAGCCGTGCCAGGGCATTTTTTCGGAAGTGACCGGGACGTGGGGCGAGGACAGCGCTTCCCTGAGCTTCAAGGCGAAATACGCGTCCTCAAGCGCCTCACTGAGCGGATAGGGCGAAGGCCCGCCCCTTAAATATTCCTCCATGTCCAGAAGTATGGACGCGATGGCGAACTCGTCCTGCGCGGTATCGCAGTTAAGCTCGGTTGACGGTATCTTGCGCCTGTCCCTGAGCGTCTGGGTGTCCAGGCAGCGGTATTTTTCGGGCATCTCCGCGTTCAGCAGCCGTCTTTGCGGGACTCCGCGCTCGTCCGCGTACAACAGCGCCGCGTCGCTCCACTCGCCCCTGCTGCCCCTTACGCTTAGATGCCGGGCGCGTATGAATGAGCGGTACTGGATAGAATCAAAGTCGTAAACGGCGAATTTGCCCGAAGAAAAGCTGATCAGCGCCGTATCCCGGCTGACCTCCGTCTGTTCGTTGTCCCAGAATGCCGAGGTGCGGGAATCCGTCTTTACGGCGCGGCTTTTCTGATTTACCGCCCTTACGGTGAACCCTTCCCCCGCGGGTACCATCAGCGCCCGTCTTATGAGGCTCGCCGCGTGATACTCGTGCACCAGGGAAATGTACATGCTCGAAGGTTCGCCAATCAGCCCCTCTTTGACGGCGCTCAGGCCGCTCATCAGCACGTTCTGGCGGTGGTACTGTTCCGAGCAGACTATCTTCGCGCCTTTTTGTCCCAGTTCCCACAGCTTTAAAAGCTGTTCTGTCGTATCTCCCGCGGGCGTCTCCGTGACCACGGGAAAGCCCTTGTTTATCCATTCTTCCGCCACGGGCGCCACGTGGGCCCTGTCCACGGCGATCACCGCGAAGTCGGGACAAAAAGCCAGGCACTCGCGTTCGTCCGTGGTCGCGTTTATGCCCGTGTCGGCGGTCATTTTGTCCGCCTTTTCCCGGCTCCTGCACAGAAACAGCGCCCTGAAAATGTCCGGGTGCGCTTTGGCTATGCGCCCGAAATACTCCGCCCGGTAGCCGGAACCGACTATGATGTATGACAGCATGCGGACCTCCCGGATTCAGCTGCCCAGAGGCAGTTTTTGAAGCAGCGCGGCGAGGCTTTCGTCCGAGTCCTTGAGCGGCAGGTATTCCAGCCCCACATATCCCGCGTAGCCCGCGTCTTCAAGCGCCCGGAGCACGACAGCGTAATCCAGTTCGCTGCGCTCGTAGGGCTCGTGCCTTCCGGGATTTCCTGCTATATGGACGTGCGCCACTTCCGAAATGTTCCCCGTCAGGCTGCTTATTATGTTGCCTTCCGTGATCTGCTGGTGGTACACGTCGAACAGCAGTTTTATGTTCGGGCTGCCCGCCTCGCGGACTATCTCGAACCCCTCCGCGGAACTTGAAAGATAGTAGCCCTTGTGGTCCACCAGAATGTTTAGCGGCTCTATCGCGAGCACTATGCCCGCGTCTTCCGCTATGGGCGCGCACTGCCTGAGACCTTCCGCGATGCACCTGTGCTGTTCCGCGCGCGGCACGTCCTTAAGCTCCCTGCCCACCTGGGAGATCAGCACGGGGCACTCCAGCTTTTTCGCCACGGATATTGAAGCCTTCAGCCCTTCGATATAGTCCTTCCGCTGCGACGGATCGTTAAGGGGCGAAAACCGGGTGCAGAACGCGGCCACCTTAAGCCCTTCCCGCTGCCTGGCTTCGTTTATCGCGTCAACGTCCCTGTCCCACCAGCTCCAGAACTCGAAGGCGCCGTAGCCCGCTTTTTTTACCCGCGGGAGCGCTTCCGGGATCGGGACCCCCGAATACAGCGCGCTTACGCATACCGAATATTCCATACGCTCCTCCTTCCGTTTATCCGGCCGTGACCCAGCGGATGGCGTTTTTGACCAGCCGGCGGAAATTGGGGTTTTCCCACACCGCCAGCGTGTGGCCGGGGGTGAGCGCCGCCACGCGCCCCTTGCTGAAACACCGGGTATATCCGCTCACGGTGACGCCGCCGTGTTCCGATTCCGTCTTAAGGAACGGCTGTATGTCCGGGGCGGTGATCTCTATCTGGTAGTGTTCGTCCCGCTCGGAAAAGTCTTCCACGCCTTCGGTCAATTCGTTATGCGCGGTGACGCTCACGCGGGTCATCTCCCGGGGCGGATGGTTAACGAAGTACGCCCCCGCCACTTCGGTATACGCGGGCACGGGCCCCCGGGGGCCGCCTATCGTCAGCCCAGAGTGGATGACCACCAGCCCGCCACCGTCAGCCACATAATCCCTGAATTCTTCCGGCCCGAACTCCGTCACGCCCGGCTCGAACCAGGGATGGGTGTTCGCGGCGTTCACCGCGTTGCCGGAGCAGTTGACGATCACGTCGTAGCGCGCCACGAATTCCTTCGAAAGGATATCCTTCGCGCTTTTGACAAAGTCGAACTCCATGTCCTCTTTATCCATGGTCTCCAGCCCCCGCTCTATCACGTCCGCGGGATGCCAGATGTCGTCGCAGATCAGCAAAACCTTCACCGTGCCGTCCTCCTTATGCTTATTTTCCGATGAGGGTAGTTTACAATACTTTCGCGGGTTTTTCAAGCGCGGCGGAAAATCCGGGGCACGCCTCATTTTGGGCTTGACCTTTTGTGTTAAAACGGCTACAATCATTGTATCGGATGAACGGACCGGGAGAGATCATTTCGATATGAAGCCGAAGGGGCCAAAACTCTCAGGCAAAAGTACCGGTTCGGGACGAACCTCTGGAAAGCTTGACGCACCGAAGAAGCAATCCGTGTTTACGGAGAATCTTTCAGGTAATGGAACAGAGGCGCAGACGGGTGTATTCCGCCTGCGCCTCTGATTTTTTCGGAAAGGGTGGGAGCTGATGGAACTCAAAACTCCTCTGTACGACATCCACGTGGCAGAAGGCGGCAAGATAGTGCCTTTCGCAGGCTACCTGCTGCCCGTTCAGTACGCTGCCGGCGTAGTCGCCGAGCACATGGCGGTCAGGACCAAAGCGGGGCTGTTCGACGTGTCCCATATGGGCGAAATAACGTTTAAGGGCAAGGGCGCGCTCGCTTCCCTGAACCACATCCTCACCAACGATTTCACGAACATGAGACCCGGGCGGGTGCGCTACAGCGTGATGTGCAACGAACAGGGCGGCTGCGTGGACGACGTGCTGGTGTACAAGTTTGCGGACGAAGACTACCTGGTGGTTGTCAACGCCTCCAACCGGCACAAGGATTTCGCCCACATGCGGCAGAACGTGCTTGAAGATACGGAAATAGCAGACATCTCCGACTCCGTGGCGCAGCTGGCGCTGCAGGGGCCCGCGTCGCTGGCGATAATGGGCAAACTTTTGCCCGAAAGCGCGCTGCCCAAGGGCTACTACACCGCGGTAAGGAACGTGTGCCTTGAGGGGATGGAGCTCATGATCTCCCGCACGGGCTACACGGGCGAAGACGGATTTGAGATCTACACCGCCCGGGAAAACGCCGAAAAGCTCTGGCGCCTGCTCAGGGAAGCGGGCGCGGAATACGGCCTCATCCCCTGCGGGCTGGGCGCGCGGGACACCCTGAGGCTGGAAGCCGCCATGCCCCTGTACGGCCACGAAATGGACGAGGATATCACTCCCCTGGAAGCGGGACTGGATTTCGGCGTGAAGCTGGGCAAGAGCGAATTTACCGGCCGGGACGCGCTCATCGCAAAGGGCAGGCCCCGGCGGGTGCGCGTGGGCCTGGACGTGACGGGCCGCGGCATCATCCGGGAGCACCAGGACGTGTATATCGGAGACAAACTTATCGGACATACCACTTCCGGCACCCACTGCCCGTATCTGGGCAAGGCCGCGGCGATGGCGCTGATAGACGCCGAGTACGCGCTTAGCGGCACCAAAGTCGAAGCGGACGTAAGGGGCCGCCGCGTGGAAGCGCAGATAGTCCCGCTGCCGTTTTATACAAGAAATAAATGATCATGGAGGATACAGAAATGGCAAACTATCCCGAAGACCTCAAATATACCAAGTCCCACGAATGGCTTAAAACCGAGGACGGCTTAAGCGTGGTCGGCCTGACCAAGTTCGCGGTGGACGCCCTGGGCGACATAGTGTTCATCGGCCTGCCCGAGGCGGGCGACGAAGTGAAGGCGGGCGTGTCATTCGCGGACGTGGAGTCCGTAAAGGCGGTGTCCGACGTGTTCAGCCCCGTGAGCGGCAAGGTCGTCGAAGTCAACGAGGAGCTCCTGGACAGCCCCGAAAAGCTGAACGAGGATCCCTACGGCGCGTGGCTCATAAAGGTGGAAGCCACGGGCGAGACAAGCGAACTGCTGGACGCGGCGGGCTATGAAGCTGTGTGCGCCGAGGAGGAAGCGTAATGGGCGCCTACCTGCCGTCCACTTTGGAAGAACGGCGCAAAATGCTTGAGGAGATCGGGCTTTCCGGCTTTGACGAACTGTACAAAGGCGTGCCCGAAAGCGTCAGGCTTAGCGGGCTTGACATCCCCGAAGGCGTGAGCGAGATGGAAGCCGCGGAGCGGATAAGCGCCCTTGCGGACAAGAACGTCCGCTACAAAACCATATTCCGGGGCGCGGGCGCGTACGACCATTACATCCCCGCCATAGTAAAAAGCGTCACCTCCAAGGAGGAATTTCTGACCGCCTACACGCCCTACCAGGCGGAGATCAGCCAGGGTGTGCTCCAGTCCATATTCGAGTACCAGACCCAGATCTGCGAACTGACCGGCATGGACGTGAGCAACGCTTCGGTGTACGACGGCGCGGTGGCGGCGGCGGAAGCGGCGCTTATGTGCCAGGAACGCAAAAAGACGGGCGTGATAATGCCTGACACCGCCGATCCGCAGGTGATAAAGGTCGTAAAGACCTACTGCGGCAGCCGCGGCGTGCCCGTGACGGTGCTTAAAACCAGTAATTACGCCCTAGATACCGATACGCTCAACTCGGCGCTTAGAGAAGACACCGCCTGCGTGTACGTGCAGAGCCCCAACTTTTACGGCGTTATAGAGGACGCGCAGGAACTGTGCCGGGCCGCCCACGAGGCGGGAGCCAGGTTCATCATGGCCGCCAACCCCATCTCCCTGGGCCTGCTCAAAACGCCCAGCGAATGCGGCGCGGACATAGCGGTGGGCGAAGGCCAGCCCCTGGGCATGCCGCTGAGCTTCGGCGGGCCCTACCTGGGCTACATGGCCTGCAGAAAAGAGCTTATGCGTAAGCTGCCGGGCAGGATAGTCGGCCAGACTTCGGACAAGGACGGCAGGCGCTGCTTCGTTTTGACACTGCAGGCGCGCGAACAGCACATACGCCGGGAAAAAGCGTCCTCCAACATCTGCTCAAACGAGGCGCTGTGCGCCATGACCGCTTCCGTATACCTGGCTGCCATGGGCCCCGAAGGTCTTGGGCGCGCCGCCCGTTCCTCCGCGGACCACGCCCATTACCTGGCCGGGAAGCTGAGCGGGATCAAGGGCTTTGAACTTAAGAGCGACAAACCATTTTTCAACGAATTTCTGACCGCCTGGCCCTTGGACCCCGCCGTATTGCAGGCGCATCTGGACAGGGAGGGCATACTGGGTCCCCTGCCCGCGGACGGCGGCCTGCTTTGGTGCTGCACGGAAAAGAACACGAAAGACAAGATCGACAGGCTCGTAGAGATCGTAAGGGAGGTGATGGGCGAATGAAGCTGCTGTTTGAACTTAGCCGCCCGGGACGCGGGCAGGACCTGCTGCCCATTTCCGACGTGCCCGCCTGCGCGTTTGACGAAAGCCTGTTAAGGCAGGCTCCGCCCCGGCTGCCCGAGATCTCCGAAGTGGACCTGGAGCGCCACTACACCGAGCTGGCAAAGCAGACCCACGGCGTGAACGACGGTTTCTATCCCCTGGGGTCCTGCACCATGAAGTACAACCCCCACATAAACGAGGAAACCGCTTCCCTGGCCGGCTTTACCGGCATACATCCCCTGCAGGACGAAAAAAGCGCCCAGGGCTGCCTGGAAGTGATGTACCGTACCGAGCAGCTGCTTAATGAGATCACGGGCATGGACTCCGTGAGCTTCCAGCCCGCGGCGGGCGCCCACGGCGAATACACCGGGCTGATGCTTATAAGGGCGTACCATCTTTCCAGGAACGACCTTGCCCGCACCAAAATAATCGTGCCCGACTCCGCCCACGGCACCAACCCCGCTTCCGCCTCCATGGCGGGCTTTACGGTGGTGTCCGTGCCCTCTAACGCGGGCGGCGGCGTGGACCTGGACGCGCTTAAAGCCGCCGTCGGCGGCGACACGGCGGGGCTCATGCTCACCAACCCCAACACCCTGGGGCTGTTCGACCCGAACATACTTGAGATCACCCGCATAGTGCACGAAGCGGGCGGCCTGTGCTATTACGACGGCGCGAACCTGAACGCCGTGATGGGTCACGTGCGCCCGGGCGACATGGGCTTCGACTGCGTGCACCTGAACCTGCACAAGACCTTCTCCACCCCCCACGGCGGCGGCGGTCCTGGCAGCGGGCCGGTGGGCTGTAAAAAGTTCCTGGAGGAGTTCCTGCCCGAGCCCCGCGTGGTCCGGGACGAAGACGGCTCGTTCCGCTTCGTCTCCCCCGAACACAGCCTGGGCAAGGTGCGTTCCTTCTACGGCAACTTCCTGGTGGTGGTGCGCGCGCTCACCTACATCACCGTGCTGGGGCGCGAGGGCATACCTGCGGCGTCCGAAACGGCGGTGCTGAACGCCAACTACATGATGCATAAGCTGAAGGGCAGTTACGACGTGGCCTACGACTCCCCCTGCATGCACGAGTTCGTGCTCACGCTGGAAAAGCTCAAACAGGAGACCGGCGTAAGCGCCATGGACGTGGCCAAGCGCCTGCTGGACTTCGGCATGCATCCCCCGACGATGTACTTCCCCCTGATAGTGCACGAGGCGCTCATGATAGAGCCCACCGAGACCGAGAGCCGCGAAACGCTGGACGCGGCGGCGCAGGTCTTCTTAGGTATACTGGAGGAAGCTGGGACCGACCCCGAAAAACTGCACGATGCGCCCCACACCTGCCCGATAGGCAGGCCCGACGAGGTGGGCGCGGCGCGCAATCCCGTGCTCAGGTACGAATTCGACTGACGAAATAAAGGGGCTGCCCGGCAGCCCCTTGCTGTTATCATGAACGAGATAAATATCTGCCCCGGCGTTATCCACACCGAAGAGAGCTATCGTGTGTACTGCACCCTCGTGCAGGGCGCGTCGCTTTCCGTGCTCGCGGACACGGGGATTGGAAAGACGGATCTTAAGCCGTATGCCGAAAAGAAGTTTTTTTCGCCGTACATCGTCATAAACACCCACGGTCACGCCGACCATGTGGGCGGCAACCGCTTTTTCGAAAGCGCTTATATTTCCGAAGCGGACCGGCATTTGGCGGGACCGGACGCGGGCAGGTTTGACGCGCTCGTGCCCGGCACCGTGTTCGACCTTGGCGACGACGCGGCGCGCATCGTCCCGCTTCCGGGGCACACTTTGGGCTCCTGCGGCATATTGCTTAAAAGGCGCCGCCTGCTTATCGCGGGCGACGCCCTGAGTCCGCGCCTGTTGTTTTTGGGAAATGAGGCGTGCTCCCTGGACGTGCTGAGAAGCACCCTTGAGACCGCGCTTGACTTTCCCTTCGACTTTTATCTGACTTCCCACGCCCCCGCGCTTTTTGACAAAACACAGCCGGAAGCGCACCTTAAGCACCTGGACGCTTTTGATCCCGCCCGCCTCACCAAAACACGCAGCGCGGGCGCGAACGTCTGGATCAGCCGCTTTTCGGAAAACGGCCTGCGCTCGGAATTCGTGATCGGGGAAGAGCTGTTCGGAAAACTATAGTTCTTCCAGCAGGCACACCTTTCCCGTAAGCCCCGCGGGCGGCAACCAGCCGTACGCGGACAGGGGATCCCGCCAGCGGAAGCCGGGGCAGTTCACCGTTTCCAGGAGCAGCGTGTGGTTCCCAGCGGAAACGCCGGCTTTAAAGCGATAGGGTCTCGACACCCTCTCGCTTATTTTTTCGCCGTCAACGTACAGCGTCGCGGCGCCGTACAGTTCCGGTATCTCAAAGCCCTGCGCGGGGCGGTCAAGGCATATCCGAGCCTCGTAGCGCGCCGTGCCCGCAAAGCGGGGATACCGTTTGGACAGGTCTTCCGGCGCGTCCGTTTCGTAGCTGTCCATGTCGGGCGCGTCCGGGAAGCTCACGTGCCACAGGGGCGACAGCTCAGCGCCCACACGGTATTCTTTTATCGGGACCGCCTTAGACCAAGAAAGCAGCGGATCTGCCAGCACCCGCAGCTGCCCCGGCTCCAGGTCTACCGTGAGTTCATATCCGTTTTCCTTTGTTTCGCCCTTCGGGAGCACGCATCTGTCCTCCTCCGGGTCGTACAGCACCGGGCAGGTCAGCCCTTCGAACGCCGCCTTAAAGCGGGTCCCGCGCCGGCTGTCCTCGTTGAATATCAGGTACAGCCTGCCGTTTTCGCCGTCGTAGGGGTAAACGTGCACCATGGGGAAACAGCCCTCCGGCGTCACGGACCTCCGTGCGTATTTAAGACACCACTCCGCTACATCTTTCAGGTCCACGCATTCGTATTTCGCTTCGGGCGCGCCCTCACAGTCGGCGTAAGCCGAAGGCGCGCTGGAGACGAACGCGATCCTGCAGCCGCTCCGTTCAAGCTCGTCCAGTTTATCGAACATATATTTGGGCCAGCGCTCCGCCGCGGGGATCAGAAGCGCGCTGTAGCGCCCCGCTTTCAGCAGCTCGATCGGCACCACCTCGCAGGCGAGCTGGCGCTCGTTAAGCTCCCTTACGAGCTTCTGGGTCTTCATGACCCCGCTGCCGCACGCCCACTCCGCCTCCGCGTAATACAGTACGCCTATCGGCGAAACGTGCCTGCCCCCGTCGATCAGCTTCGCCGTGCGCTCCATCATGGCGAACAGGCGGCGGATATACGGGTCATAGGGCGGATACACGGCGAAATGGGGCGGCGAATCCGGGTCCGGCGCGGGCTTAAGGCTGAAAGCGTGGGGAGTAAAATAGTTTATGCCCCGGGACAAAAGCAGGTTGGCGATGTAGCGCATTTCCCCCACGTCCTCCTGCCAGCCGTACGCCCCGAAGCACTCGCACAGCGCGCGCCCCGCATTGTCCGGGTCCAGCGCGGCGGCGGAAGCGGTCATCTGGGGCAGCATGAAGCGGAAAAAGTCGTCCTCCGCCTCGAAGCTCTGGGAATGCCAGGCGTGGTAGCCGCCGTAGAATTCCGGCCGCATCTCGTGCAGCACGAAGTCCATGCCCGCCATGGTCTGCCCGCTTATTGCCCGGAAAAAGTGCCCCGCGCCCTGCCCCAGGCGGGAATGGGCGTTGTTCTGCTCTATCACGTGGCCTATGTATTCGAGCCCCCGCTCGCGGCACCATCTGCCTATCGGCTGAGAATAGTTCCGGGCGTACAGACCGCTCACCTCGTCCATGAAGGCGTAGCGGATGAAGGGCGTCTGTTCCCCTATGTCGTACCACAGCCCGGGCAGCAGGCGGCGGGCGTTTTCGCCCATCTTGCCGGACAGTATATCCGCCAGGTCCGTCCTCCACGGCACTGGCAGCCCGGGATACTCCCCCAGCACCGCGTGGGAGCCGCGCCCCGCCCTAAGGGCGGGCTCGTCGGAAAAGAAGCCCAGGAAGGTCCTGCCGCACTCGTCCCCGAAAAACCTGAAGTGCGGTTCGTATACGGTGGACAGCATAAGCTCACCGCTCTCGGGCAGCAGGGGGTTCAAAAACTTCTGGGGCGGGTTCCTTTCGCTCACGTACTCAGCGGACAGTATGAACACACGCCACACTCCCTCAGGCACGTCCCAGGAAAGCAGCCCGTCCTCCACCCGGTCGGTCAGGTCGACAAGCTCGTCCACCGCGAACCCGCCCAGGTCCACAAAGCTCTCCACCCGGTCGTTCCTGTCCAGCTTGCGCCCCGCCACCACCGCGACGGGCAGCTGCCTAAAGCCGTCGGGCCATATCACCAGCCGTCCGCCTTTCAGCGGACCCGCCATGTCTATGTGCTTTTCGCTCATGAGCATGCGCTGGAAGGGCGTGTCCGCCCCCGCGCCGTTGGCAAAGCCCGACGGGAAGTGGGTGTCGTCCAGCAGGTAGAACTTCATTCCCAGGCAGCGGGAAACGTCCAGCAGCACACCCATCTCGTGCCACCAGCCCTCGCCCAGAAAATCCGGATGGGTGCGGGACTCGGCGCAGAACATATCGCAGCCGGAAGCCTTTATCTGCTCCACTCCCTTTATAAGCGTCGCGTCGTCTTCCCCGTGCAGCCACAGAAACGGCAGCAAATGCGCGTTGGTCTTCATAATCCTCTCCTTGCGGCAGAAAAGGAGGGCAGCCTCCTTAACGAAGCTGCCCCCGCTGTGTTGGTCTATTCGCCCATCATGGCGTTCCAGGCGGAGTTGTAGATCTCTTCCATTTCGTCCGCTTCGGGCTTGATGGAGGCGATCACATTGTCCCAGTTGTCCACGGGTTCTTCGCCCTTGATGTACTTGTCGACTTCCTGCCACACCAGGTTCTCAACCTTGAGCAGCAGCTCGGCGTACCTTTCGGTCTGCTCCTCGTTCAGCGGCGGAGCAAGCACGGGCTCGCGGTTGCCTTCCATGGGTCCGATCTTGCTGACCATGTCAAGGTAAGCCGCCTGCGCTTCGGCGTCGCCCATCAGGTAGATCTCCATCTGCATCTGCACGCCGGTGTCCACGTAGGGAGACACGTCGTTCAGACCTACGCCCAGGGCGACCTGGATGTCATAGGAGGCATTGGTGGGATTGGCGGAGTACTCCTTGAGCAGCTCGGGCTTCACGATGGCGTCGCCGTTCTCGTCGAAGTCGAAGGTCTCGCCCTCCTTGCCGTAGCCGTTGACGATGGCGCCTTCGTCGGAGAAGCACCAGTCAAGGAACTTGACGCACAGGTCGATCTTGTCGCTGGAAGTGGCGATGACCCAGTGCTGGTCGGTCCAGTCAGCGCTGGCCAGCTCGATGCGCTTTTCGCCCAGGGAATTGGCGGGCACGGGCAGCACCTGGAGGTTGTATGAAGGATCGATCTCCTTTAAGGCAGCCACGTAGGTGCGCACCACGCCGTCGTTGTCGATGGTGCCCATGGCGGTGCCGTTGGAGAGCTTCTGCGCCCACTGGTCCTTGGAGTTGGTGGCGTAGTCATGGTCCAGCAGGTCGGCCGCGTACAGCTTGTTCAGGTACTCGAGCACCAGCTTGAACTCTTCGTGGGCGGGGCCGTAGTACCACTGTCCGCCCTTGTCGGCGTCAAAGTACATGGAGGAGCCGGAGCCCAGAGGATAAGATACCCTGTCCATGAACTTGCGGGTGCCGGAGCGGCAGGTCAGGCCTACCATGTCGGGCTCACCCTGCTTGATGGTGAGCATCGCTTCGTACAGGTCGTCAAAGGTCTCGGGAGCTTCCAGGCCGTACTTCTCCAGCAGGTCGGTGCGGAAGTTGAACAGGTTGCCGCTGCGGCGCACGAACTTGTTGATGCGCTGGAGGGAGGGCGCGGAATAGAAGTCGCCGTCCACGGTCAGCATCCTGAGGCTGGGGTTGGCGTTGAGCTTCGCGAAGAGGTTGGGCATCTCGTCTTCGTAATCGGAAAGGTTCACGAACATGCCTTTGCGGGCGAAGTTCCTCACGTCGGAGGTGGACACCAGCATGATGTCGGGCATGTCGTTGTTGTTGATGCGGGTGGTCTTGATGTCGTTGTAGTTGGCGGAAGGCGGCGCTTCCACCACCAGTTTGATGTTCAGCTTCTCTTCGATGGTCTTGAGCTTGATGGTATCGGTCTTGATGGGCTGAAGGGCGTTCTCGCCGCGCATCACGGTGATGGTCGTGAGCTCGTCGGTCAGCCAGCTGTCCTCGGCAAAAGCGACGGGCATGGCAGCCAATACCAGTATCAGCGCCAGCAACAGGGAAAGCAGCTTCGTTTTCCTCATTTGGGTCTCCTCCTATATTTATTCAGCGAAGCATCGCTCCGCAAAATATGCTTCGTATACTTCTCTTGCCTTTGTTTTTTTGTTTCTCCCGTTCTGTTCTTATCCGCAGGGGCGGCTTTGCCGCCCTGACCATGGCCCCTCTGGGGGGAATGATTTTTACGGAGCAGAGTTTACTCTGCGGGAAGAAAAATCATCTCATTGCGCTTTTTGGGCTCGGAAATTGCCGAAGCAATTTCAGCAAAAAGCGTGCCTTTTTCCCGCGGGGCGTTTACGGATTGCCACGTGTCACTGTCGTGACACTCGCAATGACGCCTCGGCGGAAAAGGGGTACGGATTGCCGCGCTCCCTGCGGTCGCTCGCAATGACGCTTCCGCAACAGGCTGTAAAGCCCCGCAGGAAAAAACGTTCCCTGTTGATTGAAATGGATTTTCAATTCATTTCGATCAAAGGCTTCAGCCTTTTACGGAACCTATCATGACTCCGGTGACGAAGTACCTCTGCACGAATGGATACACTATAAGTATGGGCAGCGTGCTCACGATTATGGTGGCGGCGCGCATGGTGCGCTCCGACACCACGAAGGCGGAGGTGCCCGTGCCGGCGGACTGCAGTTCCTCGCTGGCGATGCCCGCCACCAGCAGGTTCCTTAAGTGTATCTGCAGGGGGTACATATTTTTGTTGCGGATGTACATCATGGCGTCGAAATAGGAATTCCAGTGGCTCACCGCGTAGAACAGCACCATGGTGGACAGTGTGGCCTTGGAAAGGGGTATCACTATGCTGAACAGGATCTTTACGTCGTTGGCGCCGTCCAGCTGGGCGGACTCTATGAGCGAATCCGGCAGGGAGGAAAACGCCGTGCGGATGATTATCATGTTGTAGGTGGAGATCGCCCCGGGCAGTATGAGCGCCCAGATCTTGTCCATCAGCCCGAACTTGCTGACCGCCAGGTACATGGGCACCATGCCGCCGGAGAAGAACAGCGTCACCGTGACCATGGCGGTGTAGAACTTGCGGGCGCAGAAGCTTTTGCGGGTGAGCGGATAGGCGCACAGGCAGCTCATGATTATGTTCACCGCCGTGCCTAGCACCGTGTAGATCACGGAGTTGCGCATATAGAGCATTATGTCGCCCTTGAATATGCTTTTGTAGGTCTCCAGCGTGATGTTTACCGGCAGCAGGCTCACCTCGCCCCGCATCACGTTCATGCCGTTGCTTATGGACACTATCACCGTCAGGTACAGCGGGTACAGGGTGATCAGCATCATGAGGAACATCAGCGCGTAGTTAAACCCCACGAACAGGCTCCGGGAGACGCCGCCCTCGCGGATGGCGGGGCGCTTTTTCGCGTTTGCCTTGACCGTCATACGCCCGCCCTCCTTACCACAGGGACGTTTCCGTGGCCCTGCGCGATATGGCGTTGGTCACGGTAACGAACAGAAGGGAGATCAGGCTCTGGAACAGGTTCACGCCCGTGGCGTAACTGAAGTCCGCCTTCACTATGCCCCTTTGGTACACGTAGGTGGAGATCACGTCCGCCACCTGCTGGTTGCCGCCGTTCATCATCAGCCAGATCTTCTGGAAGGACACGTTCATTATGCGGCCCATGGCGAGGATCAGCATTATGACTATGGTGGGCAGTATGCCGGGCAACGTCACGTGCAGGGTCTGCTTCCAGCGGCCCGCGCCGTCTATCCTCGCGGCCTCGTACAGCTGCATGTCCACACCGGAGAGCGCCGCCAGGTAGATGATGGAGTCCCAGCCGATATTGGTCCACACGTTGGATCCTATGTACAGCGGGCGGAACCAGCCCGCGGCGGTAAGAAACGCCTGTTGCTCGGCTCCTATGCCCTTGAGTATGGTGTTGACTATGCCGGTGGAGTTGAACATGTCGTTTATCATGCCAACTATGACCACCACGGACAGGAAATGGGGCAGATACGTGATGGTCTGCACCGTTTTTTTGTACGCCATCGACCCCACTTCGTTAAGGAGCAGGGCGAAGATCACGGGCGCGGGAAAGCTGATTATCAGGTTGGTAAGGTTGAGCGTTATGGTGTTTACGAACACGCGCCAGAAGTACATGTCGTCGAATATCATCCGCATGTACCTAAGGCCGTACCACGGGCTGCCCCAGGTGCCTTCCTTGGGCATGTAGTTCTTGAACGCCACCAGTATCCCGAACATGGGATAGTAGCAGAACATTATGTAGTACACCGTGGGCAGGAGCATGATGAGGAAAAGCCATCTGTCGCGTTTGATGGCTTTTATAGCCCGGTTCGGCAGCGAGTTTTTATATGCCCTGACGGGCGCTGAAGCGGTCATTCCTGCCTCCTTCGCCGGTAACTGCCGGGATCGCAAACTCATGAAAAACCATGAAAAAAAAAGATATCGCGCGACTGTATCTTATCACAGCCGCGCGACCCGTGTCAATACGTCACGCCTTAATGTTCAGCTAAAATATACTAAAATTCCTTGCTGAAAAAGCTAAATTTTTACTATCTCTCCAGCCTGAAGGAGGCGAAGCGGATCCTTTCCCGGTTCCAGGTGTATACGACGTACAGCGTGCCGTCTTCCCCCGCGATTATGGAGGGATATGCGAAGGAGCCCGCCTCCGTCTCCAGGTCCCACACGCGGGTGAACGTGTCTCCGCCGTCCGTGGAGACGGCTATGCTCAGCGGCGTGCGCGCGCCCTTGTAGAAACCCGGGTAGTTGTCGCGGGGGTTGTACGCCAATACCAGCGTGCCGTCACTCAGCTGCGCCAGGTCTATGCCGGAGTTGTTGTTGGGCAGCCCCGTATCGTAAGCCAGGCTCCAGCTTTTGCCGCCGTCAGCCGAATCGCTCCTGTATATGCGGGAAGAGGTGGAGCGGCACAGCATGTGCACGCCCTTTTCGTCCTCCCACAGGGTGGGCTGGATTATGCCCTTGCCGAAGATCATGTGTATGTCGTAAGGGCGGTGGATAAGCTGCGTGTTGGCGGTGCCGGTGGCGGACAAAACCACCCGCCGCATGGGCACCGGCGCGCTCTTTTCCCAGGTGCTGCCGCCGTCTTCGGAGATGTCCGTGAACGCCTCCCACAGGTTGGCGCTCTCTACCGACGCGGGCGCCAGTATCGTGCCGTTTTTAAGCCGGATGGGTTTGTTTTTCACGGGACCGCGCCCGCCGCTCTCGTCCCCCGGCACCACTTCTCTGGGTTCGGTAAACGTGTTTCCCCCGTCCGTGCTGTCCATATACCAGGTCTGCCAGATGGGGATCTCCTGCCCCGCCTTGAAAAACAGGCGTATGCATCCGCCGCCCAGGTCGAACAGCACCGGGTTCCACATGGGCACGTCCTTAAAGTCGGCCAGCTTCACGGGCGCCTGCCAGCCTTCCCCCGTGCGGCGGGAGAGCCATATGGCGGTGTCGGGAGCGTGCTCCCAGGTGCCGGCGAAATACGCGCAGAGTATGTCCCCGTTTTCCAGCTTTACCAGCGTGGAGGCGTGGCAGCTGTCGAAGGGCCGCGCTTCCTCCATAAGGAATTCCTGTCTGAGATCCGCAAGCTTCATGGCATTACCTCCATGCTATTTAAGAAAGTCTTCCCTTTGGGGGGTGAACACGTCCAGCAGCGCGCCCTTTTCCAGGCACAGGGTGCCGTGCTCCGCGCCGCCGGGCACCACGATGGAATCCCCGGGTTTGAGCTCGTATTCCTCGTCGCCCAGGGAGTAGATGAATTTCCCGCTCAAAGCGTAGGAGATCTGGGTGTGGGGATGGGTGTGCCTGTCTCCCCTGGCGCCCTTATCAAAGCCGACCTCCACCGCCATCATTTGGGCGTTATGGGCGAGCACACGCCGGGTCACGCCGCCGCCCAGGTCCTTTACGGTCACGTCTTCACGCCTTACAAAAGCCATAAACTGTCCCTCCCGCCGTGTTCCGGCAGATCCGTACCGGGTCTTTTTTTCTATTCTATCACACCCGCGGGAGTTTTACAACCGCAAAACCTTAAGCGGACGCATTCGCGCGTTCAAAAAATAACCGAATTTTTCAAAGTATTTACTAAAAAATGTTCGGAAATTTGCTTGTAATAAAGCCCTGTCGGTGTTATCATTAGCCCGTGATTGGGAAAATCACGAACATTTGACCATTACAGGAGGAAGATCATGAAGAAGCTTACGGCTGTGCTGCTGGCGCTGGTGCTGGCTGTGTCCGTGTTCGGCGCGTTCGCCGAGGAACAGGAAAAGATCTCCATCAAAGTTCTCGTTCTGCCCAAGTTCGAGGTGGGCGGCATGGGCGCCGACTTCCCCGGCGAGGCTCAGTATTACTTCGAAGCCTACTGCGAGGGCGGCGAAGAGTACGACATTCCCGGCAGCTTCCAGGGCAACAAGCTCTACGTTAAGGACGGCGTGGCGCTGTGCGTGACCGGCATGGGCAAGGTAAACGCCGCGGTCACTCTGATGACCCTGCTCACCGACAGCCGCTTCGATTTCTCCGACGCTTATATCATTTCCACCGGCTGCGCGGGCTCCGCGTACGAGTACGGCGTGATGGGCGACGTGTTCCTCATCACCGCCGGCGTGGACTTCGACCTGGGCCACCATGCCGACGCCCGCGAGATGATCACCGACAGGCAGAACACCTGGTTCTACGATCCCAGCTTCGATTCCGCCGCCTACAAGCTCTTCGACCAGGAGCTCATGGCCAAGCTGTACGACCTGGTAAAGGACGTCAAGCTTGAGACCACCCCCAAGACCCTCAACTTCATGTCCGTGACCTTCGACGGCGCCGAGTGGGCCGTCCGTGAGCCCAAAGTGCTGCGCGGCACCACCGTCACCGGCGACAACTACTGGAAGGGCATGTACGACCACTCCAACGCCATCCTGATGTGCGAGACCTACGGCGCGCCCGATCCCTACGCCGTGACCGAGATGGAAGACATGGGCATCGCCGTGGCCGCCGACCGCATGGGCATGCTTGACCGCGTGATCGTGCTGCGCGACAGCGTGAACATGGACGTGTTCATGAATGGCGCCTCCCCCGAGAGCCTGTGGGACGAGCACTTCGATGACTCCCTCGCCTCCGAGGACAGCGTGGAATCCGCCGACATCTTCGCCACCGCCATGAAGAACAACTTCGCGGTGGGCAAAGTGATCATCGACGCCATTCTTAACGGCGAAGTCTGATACACCGCTTATAAACGAAAGCTGCCGCGGGCTGTCCCCGCGGCAGTCTTTTTTGCCCTCCGCGCGCCGGAAATTGACAAATCCGCCTTTACGCTGTACAATAATGTTTTGCGTGTTTGATTTACGGAGATAAAAAAAGATGGGATTTTTAAAGCGTAAAGACCTGGTGTTCGCCTACGGGCAGATACTTCTGGGCTGCCTGATCGGCGGCGCGGCGTATCCCCTGTTCATGACCCCCAACAACATCGCCCCCGGCGGCGTGACGGGCATAGGCGTCATACTCAACTACCTGTTCGGGCTGCCCGTCGGCACTGTGTCGCTGGTGCTGAACGTGCCTCTGTTCATAACCGGCTACCGCTACATGGGCAGGATATTCGCCTTCCGCAGCCTGCAGGCGACGGCGCTGTTCAGCGTGCTGATCGACATACTGCCCCTTAAGCCCATGACGGACGACCTGCTGCTGGGCTGCCTGTTCGGCGGCGTGTCGCTGGGCATCGGCCTGGGGCTGATACTGAGGGGCGGCGCCACCACCGGCGGCACAGACATGCTCGCCCGCATTGTGCACAGCCGCTTCCCCACCGTGACCGTGGGCACGTTCCTGTTCGCCTTCGACTTTCTGGTAGTCGTGGCGGCGGGCTTTGCCGTGGGCACCCAGCAGGCGCTGTACGCCATAATCAACATCTACGTGTCCGGCCGCGTGATAGACCTGGTGATGATGGGCTTCTCCGGCAACAAGGCGTGCTTTATCATATCCGCCAAGTGGCAGCAGATCACCGACCGCCTGCTCAAGGACCTGGGCCGCGGCGTCACCCAGCTTAAGGCCCGCGGCGCGTACACCATGGACGAAAAGCCCGTGGTGCTGTGCGTGATCTCCCGACAGGAGGTCACCACCCTGAAGCGCATCGTCGAAAACGAGGACCCCCTCGCCTTCATGTTCATATCCGACGCCCACGAAGCCATCGGCGAAGGCTTCTCGGCGATAAACGAGAAATAAGAGACAGAAAAACGCAGGCAGGATTAAGTCATCCTGCCTGTGTTTTGTATAATTAGATACTTATGTCACTACTAATTCGCGAATGCAGACATTGTAACTATATTTCTTTCAGCTTGATCCCGGCATGTTTTTAACAGTGAATAATCAATAGACATTTTTATCATTTTGATATATTCAACTTTATTCCTTTCAGTGAACTGAGTAGTATAATTATCACATGCTATTGTGTATATTTTGATTACCTTATCAACCAGTTGTTTTGTTGATAATAATGGCATAATCTGATTTATATCATTTTTGCATTCGTATCGTTTAAAAGCGTCTATAAGATAAAAAGATATCGGCGTCGCATATACGTAATAATTCGTTCTAGACCAAGCATTTTTGTCTTTCTCGGCTCTCATATAGAGTAAATACAGTGATAATAGTACATCCGTTGTAACATTCGAACTTTTTATAAAATCAATAACAGATGTATAGGTTTGAGAATTGGGATTTAGTACATCTTTCTTTTGTGTAAATGCTTCCAGGCCTCCAACTTTAAACGCCACAATAACCTGCAAAAACTTCTCGAGCGGTATATAGAAATCTGATGTATTTTTCAGGCTATCCAACCCAAATATTTGTCTTCTTTCTATGCTTTTCCCTTTCAGCTTTGAAAGCTCACTTGATTTCCTATACTTTTCAGTAAATGTATTTTTGTCGCTTTGCTTTGTAAGTAATAAAAAGCCCTTTGATTCAAACTCTGCCTTAATTCTTTGAAACATTACATTATTGGCTTCAAAAGTTTTCTCATCGATGGAATTCTGCGAATTATTATAAGTCACGATGCGTACGCCGTTGAAATTGAGCGCCAAAACCGGCGAGTTTGAGCGTCGATTCCGCCGAGATTGCGCAAGCTTTCCGCTGAAATTGCGCAGGGTTTCCGCACAGGTTGAATATTGACGCGGCATGATCGGGATGGTATCATTAGACTGCTTTTTACCGTAACGGAGGATAGTGCAACGCTGAGGAGCGACATGAGCGCCGTATACGGGGTTGGCGGGGAGAGTGATGCTACCAACATCTCTCTCTTTTTATTGCGCTGCACTATCCCGCATCACTCTCCTTGGAAAACCTAAAAGCGAAAAACCTCGGGTCCGGGCAGAGCCCGGTGAGCCGAAGGCTCTATCAGATGTCTTTGAGGCCCTTGCGTTTACGCATGGATTCCTGACCGCCAATTATGATCGTATATGAGTCATGGACTATACGATCGCAAATGGCATCAGCCAGGATGGGATCGCCCAGTTTGTCACGCCAGCCCGGTATATCGAACTGGGAGCAGAGCACTGTGGAAGCCCGTTTGTAGCGAGATTCCATGATTTCAAGCAGGTCCCGGCATTCGCTCTCTTTCAGAGGATAGAGCAGCCATTCATCGATGATGAGCATAGAGTATTTCTTGTACTGGGCCATAAGTTTACGGATCGTACCGTTGCCCCGAGCAATACTGAAATCCACCAGCAGATCTGGCAGCCGGATGTATTTCACGGTGAAGAACTGCCTTGCAGCCGCCATCCCCAGAGCACAGGCTAAATAAGTTTTACCGCTCCCGGTCGCGCCCAGAAGTATTACGTTGTGGTGTTCATGCACGTAATTGCATGAACCCAGTCGCAGCAGTTCTTCCTGCTTCAGGTTTCTGTCCGGCAGATACTCCACATTCTCGAGGCATGCGGAGGTATCTGAAAAAGTTGCCTGCCGTATAAGCCTGCGCAGATGGTTGCTCTTACGTGCATTCCATTCCGCATCGACCAGGAGCCCTATGCGGTCTTCAAACTCCATGTTGCGGTACTGTGGATCGCTAAGCTGATCCTTAAGGGCATTTGCCATGACGCTAAGCCGCATCTCTCGCAGTTTGGTAACCGTTGACTCAGTCAGCATTGCCTGTCCCTCCCTCCATAGTATTCAGCACCGCGTGTGAAGCCGTATTTGGATGAGGAGGGCGGCTCCGGCTCGTCTGAGATCTTATCCTGACCCGAAGCTAAAATGGTCTGGATATTCTTGTATGAAGGCTGAGGAGTGTACTCAAAAGCGCGTTTGCAGGCGCTTTCCAGGCGCTCTGGCGTGTACTTGTCGGCCAGCTTCAGCAGGCCAAGGCACGCTTTGTATCCCTGCTGCTCGATCCTGTAGCTGCTGAGAATGGCTTTTACAGCCGCTACGGTGCAACTGCCTATCGTTGCAGCCCAGCTTACGAAACGATCGCCGTTCCACTGCACATATTTCTGATGCTCAGGCGGCATATGCTCCTGCACTGTACTGTATTGGTTGGGACGGCCGTACAGACGTCGGTGCGAGCATATACGGCTGCCGCCGTAGAAGACCTCGATCGCGGAACGGGTCACACGCACGTCCACTTTCTGTTTGATGTACTCAAACGGGACGGAATAGTTCATGCGATCAACCGAGATGTGGTAATTGGGCCCCACTGTCGCGACTTTCCATACTGAGAGCTCATACGGATGAGGCGGTAATGGACGCAGGAAGTGCTGCTCCTCCGCAAAAATACTGGCCCTGCTTCCTTCACGTTTCTGGAACGGCTTATTGTTGAAGCTTTCCAGTCTGCTCCAGATCGCTTCGTTAAGGTCCGAAAGGGACAGGAACTGCCTGTTGCGGAGCGCAGCAAGGATGTAAGTGGAGATAATACCGACGGTTCCTTCGACCGCCGCTTTATCTCGCGGGGCACGCACTCTCGCCGGAACGATAGCTGTTTCGTAATGCTCTGCCAATTCCTGGTAGGCTTTATTCAGGACAACTTCATGCTGGCCGTGTTTCTCCACGCCGGTCTTCAGGTTGTCGCACTGGATCATGCGCGTTACACCGCCAAAGAAACGGTAGGCGTTTACATGGGCTTGTGTCCAGGCTTCTTGGTCCATTGAGAAGAACGCTTCCACGTAGCTGTAGCCACTGTATGGCAGTGTTGCTACAAACACGTAGGCCGGAATGAGTTCACCTGTGTCAGTGTCTACAACGGCTGCCGTATCGCCCGCCCAGTCGACCTGCATGATGTCACCCGGCTTATGATCCAGATGCATGGTGGCATTGACACGGTTGATGTAGTCGTTATAGTATTTGTTGAACTGTGTCGACTGGTATGGAACTGCTCCCTCTGCCTTACACTGGTCGCAGTACTCCATCCACAGCAACGTGAGCGTTACACCGTGGCGCTGCATTTCGCGGTGTACGCGCTCATAGTCCGGCATCTTGAACGATGCTTTCCCCGGCGCACCGGGAAAGAGCCTTTCTGCCAGCTCACGGTCTGACATCCCGTCTGGCAACGGCCACTGGAGCCCGCAGGCTTCTGCGCGTTCCAGCACTGTTGACACCGTGTTTCGGGCACATTGTACGCTTCGCGCAATGTCGGTCTTGTTGAGCCCCAGGCTTTTCAGCCTGAGTATCTCGCGGTAATTGGTCGTCATTTGACTGACCTCCTCTGTAGATATTTGCATCCGCATGGATGCATACCTACATTTTACCGCACGCTCAACGGGCGCGGAAGCCGCGCTCAACCTGCGCGGAAACGATGCTCAATTTGCCCGGTAGCGATGCTCAACCTAACGCGGAATACTCA
>JAFWUC010000062.1 GCA_017518705.1 Clostridia bacterium | reverse complement strand
TTTTCCCTTTAATGTTAAGATTATGTTACGCGCCTGGCGGGATTCGAACCCACGGCCTTTCGCTTAGGAGGCGAACGCTCTATCCTGCTGAGCTACAGGCGCTTATGGCTGAAAATGTTCGATTTTTGACGTAATTCTGCTGTTTTTCGGCCTTTTTCGAAAATTTGCTAATAAAAGTTGTGCGGTAATATTAGCAAAATCCTCAGGAATGTTAGCAGTTTTCTCTTTTAGGGACCAATTTTTATGTTAACTGGTTGTTACAAAGTGTGCTTCTGCGGCTTCCTCAAAAATCGACTAAAATCGACTTGTTTCCGCATTGTGCCTCGGTTACTTCGTTTTGGCAGTTGTTAGGTTCGCCTTTCGCTTAGGAGGCGAACGCTCTATCCTGCTGAGCTACAGGCGCATATTGCTAAAAGTGTTCAATTTTTGACATTTTTTGCCGTTTTTCGGCCTTTTTCTGGAAAATTGATAATATGAGTTGTTAGGTTTTATTATCAAAATTTCCTTGACTATTATCAACCTTTGCCCTTTGGGGGCTCTCAGCGTGTTAACGGCTTGTTACAAAGTGTACTTCTGCGGTTTCCTCAAAATCGACTAAAATCGACTTGTTTCCGCATCTTGTCTAGCTCACGTCTTGCCAGGCTGTAGTAAGAATTTGTCCTACTTAGGAGGCGAACGCTCTATCCTGCTGAGCTACAGGCGCACATGCTTTATTCCGCCGCATCACGGCGGTTTAGCCTTGTAATTTTACGTCATACGGGCGGAATTGTCAATACCCTGCCAAGAGTTTACGCCAAAATAAACTGCGGGGACGCTTAAGGTGCGTCCCCTTTCGCATCAAAGCCTGGTGAGCATCAGCGCGGTGTTCACCGCGAAGCCCGTCAGGGCGAACACGCCGCCCAGGCTGCCTTTGGGCTTTTTCCACGCCAGTATGACCGCCCCTGCCACGGAAAGCCCCAGGGTGATCCACAGCGTGAGCGCGCGGCTTTGATCCAGGTAGATCAGCGCCAGCTGCGCGGCGCACACCAAAGCGGGCACCAGTGCGCCCGGGCAGAAGCCGTTGAGCGCCGTATCGGCAAAGAAGCCCGTTATCAGCGCCAGGCACATTATGTTATTTATCTCGGACCAGTACAGGGGCTTGGAGCCGTACACGTAGCACATCACGTCCACGGCGATGAGTGCCCCCGCCAGCACGCCCTTTAAGCTGCTTTTGCTTTCGCCGCGCACGACCACCAGCGCCCAAAGGGAGAGCAGCGCGGCGAACAGCAGCTTGAGCGCGTCGTCGGGAAAGCCCGCGTACGCCCAGGCGTCCATGGCGCCCGCCTTGCCGTCCCCAATAAGCCACACGGGGGTCATGAAGAGTATGAGCCCCGCCGCCAGCAGCCAGCGTTTTGACACGGGAGCGAACATGACCAGCAGCAGTCCGGCTGCGCACGCCCCCGCCACGATGAATGACAGGGTGTAGTCGCCCACTCCTATCGCGTCCATCAGGCGCGGATAGATGAATTCCAGCGTCCTGATCTCGTACAGAGGCAGCAGCTTGAAGAAGATCACCGCGTATACGAGCATGACCGCCCGCCACGCCGGTGAAGCGCCGCCTTTTGAACCGGAACGTGACTTAGCCATCCTGTTTTTCTGCCCCCAGTGGTTTGATGTCGCCCGTATCGAAGAACGCCGCGAAAGCGTAGCCCTGCTGCTCCAGCTGGTTGAGCTGTTTGGAGAGCTTCCTCTGCTTAAGCACGGTCACCGCGTATTCGCTGCGCAGGGACTGCGCCTTTCTGAGCACGTCCGTAAACGGGGCGTCGTCTTTGTACAAAAGCGCCAGACGCTTGTCTCCCGGCACGGCAAAGCCCTGCTCCGCCAGTATCTGGCAGATGCGCTCGAAACCTATCGAGAAGCCCACCGCGGGAGTGTCCGTGCCCGTGAACTTGCCTATCATGCGGTCGTACCTGCCGCCGCCCGCTATGGCGCCGGGATAGCCAGGCTGCCTTACCTCGAACACGCAGCCGGTGTAATAGCCCTGGCCCCTGGTGAGGGACGCGTCGAACACGGCGGTGTAACCGCCTTCCGACAGCGCGTTGGCCGAGGCGACGATCTCCTCCACGCGGGAGATCACTTCTTCGTCGGAATAGTACTGCCTGACCGCGTCAAGGGACAGGTCTCCCTTTTCCAGCAATGCGCCCAGCCTGTCTACGGCTTCGGCGGGGCATTCCTTGCCCCGGAGCTCCTCGCACACTCCCGAAGCGCCGATCTTGTCCAGTTTGTCAAAGGACACGCACACGCTCTCCAGGCTCTCCGGCGCAAAGCCCATGCCTTCCAGCATGCCGCGCAGTATCCTGCGGTCGTTTATGTTGACGGTAAAGCCCCTGAAGCCAAGCTTGCCCAGGGCGCGGGTGGTCACGTCGATCAGCTCGATCTCCGCCTGGTGGCTCTCGTCGCCCAGTATGTCGATATCGCACTGTATGAACTCCCGCATCCTGCCCTTCTGGGGCCGCTCCGCCCGGTACACCCGGTCGGTCTGGATCACCTTGAACACCCGGGGCAGCGCCTCCTTGTTGGCGGCGTAGAAGCGGGCCAGGGGCAGGGTCAGGTCGTACCTCAATCCCATGTCGCACAGGGCGTCGGGATCTTTGGAAGCAAACGCTTCGTCCAGCTTTTCGCCCCGCTTCATGATCTTGAATATGAGGTTCAGGTTGTCGCCACCCTCGCTCTTGTTCAGGTTCTCCATGTCCTCCAGTATGGGGGTGGACACCCTCTCAAAGCCGCTGGCGCGGTACGTATCCAGTATTACTCCCCTCACATAGTCCCTAAGACGGGTCTCGGCAGGCAGGAAATCCTTGGTGCCTTTTACGGGATTAGTCTTCATCCGTTCTCCTTTTCGGTCTGTCCGGCCGTTATATCGCTACGGCGAAGGCGTTAATTAGCCGTCCTTCGCCGTTTGAGCCTGTCGATCAGGCGGTGTATACAGGTATTTCTTCGGAGCGTTCCGAAGCAAAGTTCCGGTGTTACTGCTCGGTATCCGTGTTGCCCTGCGGCGCCTGCGGTTCGGGAGCATCCCCGCCGCCCGCCGTGGTCTCCTCCGGCTGCTTTTCCTCCGGTTGTTGCTTATCTTCGGGCTGCTTTTCTTCGGCTTTTTCGGGCGCTTCGGGTTTGGACGCATCGGCGGCTTCCTGCTTGAAGAAGCGGTACGCCTCGGCCTTGGCGGGATCGTATTCCCGGTCTTCCATGAAAGCCTCGAAGGCTTCCCTGTCCAGCTTTTCCTTTTCCATCAGCAGCCTGACCAGCCCGTCCAGCTTGTCGCGGTGCTGTTCCAGTATCTCTGACGCGCGCTGCCTGCCCTCGGTTATGAGCCTGCGCACTTCGTCGTCCACGTCGCTCATCAGCTTCTCGGACAGGCCGGAAGAGGTCTGGGCGAACTGGCGGCCCAGGAACACTTCCCTTTCGCCGCTCAGATAGATGGGACCCAGGTCGCTCATGCCGTACTCGGTGACCATGCTGCGGGCCAGGGAGGTGGCGTTTTTGATGTCGCTCGTGCCGCCGGTGGTCACGTCGCCGTACACCAGCTGCTCGGCGCACATGCCGCCCATGGACATGGCGATGTGGGCGCGCAGCCTGTTGGAGGACATATAGTTGGTCTTCTCGTCCGGCAGCCACTTGGTGTAGCCTCCCGCCATGCCGCGGGGAATGGTGGTGATCTCCTGCACCTTTTCGCACTCGGGGATGTAGTAGGCGACCAGGGCGTGGCCCGCCTCGTGATAGGCCACCATTTCCTTGTCCTTGGGGGGTATCAGGTGGCTCTTCTTTTCAAGGCCCATGGTCACGCGGTTGATGGCGGACTCAACCTCGGCAAAACCGATCCGGCTTTTGTTTTCCCGGGCGGTCAGCAGGGCGGCCTCGTTCATTATGTTGGCCAGGTCAGCGCCGGTGGCGCCCGCGGTCATGATCGCCACGGTGTGCAGATCCACGTCGGGCGCCAGGGGCTTGCCCTTGGAGTGGACTTTAAGTATCTCCTCGCGGCCCTTCACATCGGGGTAGTTCACCAGCACCTGCCGGTCGAAGCGGCCGGGACGCAGCAGCGCAGGGTCGAGTATGTCGCTTCTGTTGGTGGCGGCCAGCACTATGACGCCCGAATTGGCGGTAAAGCCGTCCATTTCCACCAGCAGCTGGTTCAGGGTCTGCTCCCTTTCGTCGTGGCCTCCGCCCAGGCCCGCGCCCCTCTGGCGGCCTATGGCGTCGATCTCGTCTATGAATATCATGCTGGGGGCGGTCTTCTTGGCCTGGTCGAACAGGTCCCTCACGCGGCTGGCGCCCACGCCCACGTACATTTCCATGAACTCGGAGCCGCTTATGGTGTAGAAGGGCACGCCCGCTTCACCCGCCACCGCCTTTGCAAGCAGCGTTTTGCCGGTGCCGGGAGGGCCGATGAGAAGCACGCCCTTGGGGATCTTGGCGCCCAGCTTGGTGTACTTGTCGGGAGCTTTAAGGAAGTCCACTACTTCTTTCAGCTCCTGCTTTTCCTCCTCCGCGCCCGCCACGTCGGGGTAGCGGATGGGGTTCTTGGAGGGATCCACCAGCTTGGTCCTGCCCCGCACGAAGTTGTTCGCGCCCCGGTTCGCCCCGGACTGCATGCGCATGATGAATATCATTATGCCCACGAACAGCAGTATGGAGATTATGGAGGGCAGCAGCTGCAAGAACACGCTGGGGCCTTCCGCCTCCTTGGTGGAGAAGGTGAAACGGTAGCCGGTGGGGCTCACGCTCTTGCCCAGCACCGATTCGTATATGGCGCCCACGTCCTTGTAGAACTGCTCCGTGGAGGGCAGCGTGCAGGCGAAGTCGTAATACTTGTTGCTGAAGCGCTCGTCGGGTATCAGGCTGTTTTCCTTAAGACCGTACAGCCTGTCCGTCTGGATGAGCACGCTTTTCACCGTGCCGGACTCGTTTGCGCCTTCAACGCCTTCGGAGAGCTTAAGGTCGTTTTCTATCCTCTCCAGCAGCTTGGAATAGCTGAGCTCTTCCGGCTCTGCCATCTGCGTCGGCGTGCCCGTCATGGTGACCACCAGCAGTATGCCCGCTATGATTATCGCGTAAATCGCCAGGGTCCTGAATATGCCCCTTCGTCTGTTATCCAATACAGAATTTCCTCTCTTTCGAAACACTGAATGCTATTTGTCGTTTATTGTATCATAAACACCGGAAAAACGCAAACGTCAAAGTAGGTCAAAATCGTTGCGGGCGCATTAAATGTGTGTAAAAAGCAGTCCGTTTTACGGCAGGCTGCCACGCGGTCAAAAGCCCGCAGCTTTAACTTGCCAAACTTACCTTATAGATGTATAATATAATATCATTTCCTAAAATATGGAAGGTATGCCCATGTCCATTAGATGCTCCGCAAAAGCCCTGATACTCGACGAGGGCAGGCTTTTGCTCAACAAGTGCGTCTCCCACGCGGGAGTCTATTACACCCTGCCCGGCGGCGGCATGCACGACGGCGAGATACTCACCGAGGCGGTCAGGCGCGAAGTGATGGAAGAGACGGGTCTGACCGTCACGCCCATGCGCCTGAGCTGCGTGTTCGAGCGGGTGACCCAGAACGCCCAGGGCGCGGTGAGCGCCCACAAAATGTACTTCGTGTTCCTGTGCCGTCCCGACAAGGACGTGCCCGCGAAGGAACCCGCCGAAAGGGACCTGTACCAGGTGGGCATGGAGTGGCTCACCCTCAAGCAGGCCTCCGAGGCGCCCCTGTTCCCCCGCGTGATACGGGACAATCTGCCTGCCCTGATAGATTACGGCGAGACCCTGTTCCTGGGCAGCGAAAAGCGGGGAGGCGGCTTTGAGAATTCTGGGAATTGACCCCGGCCTGGCCCTGATGGGCTACGGGGTGATCGACTACACGGGCGGGAATTACACCCTGCTGACCAGCGGGGTGATCTCCACCATGGCCCACTCACCCATGCCCCAGCGCCTAAGAACGATCTACACGGGCCTAAGCCAGCTGTTCGACATTTACGAGCCCGACGACGTGGCGTTTGAGGAACTCTTCTTCAACCAGAACGTGACCACCGCGATAGCCGTGGCCCAGGCAAGAGGCGCGGCGCTAGTCGCGTGCGCCCAGAGGACCGAGAACCTTTACGAGTACACTCCCCTGCAGATAAAACAGGCCATCACCGGCTGGGGACGGGCGGAGAAGCAGCAGATGCAGAGCATGGTCAAGCTGCTGCTTAAGCTGGACGCCATAATAAAGCCCGACGACGCCGCCGACGCGGTGGCCGTGGCCCTCACCCACGCCAACTGCCAGCACGCGAAAGAAAACTTCAGGATAAAATAAACCGCCTGCTTTCCCGCGCCCGGCAGCGCGGAGGCGCGGCGATCATACACACGGCACTATAAAATCATTCAGGAGCATATCATGCAGAACACACTTAACGAAAACAGCATCGGCCAGATCATCTACCGCGTGGTGGCGGGCATCCTGTTCGGCTTCGCCAACGTGATACCGGGCGTCTCCGGCGGCACCGTGATGGTGGTGCTGGGCCTGTACGAGCGCATCATCGCCATCATCACCGACTTCTTCAAAAAGATAAAGACCGAATGGAAGTTCTTCCTGCCCATAATCATCGGCATGGGCGTCGCCATAGTGCTGTTCGGCAAGGTCATGAGCGGCCTGCTCTCGAAGCACGCGGAAGTCACCCAAATGTTCTTTATCGGCATCATAGTGTTCTCGATCCCCGGCATATTCAAACGCGCCGCGTACAACGAAAAGAAAAAACTGAACATCAAACCCCTGCACGTGGTGATCTTCCTTTTGGTGCTGGCGCTTATGGTGTTCATGTTCCTGTCCGACGCTTCCAGCCAGAAAGAGGCCATAAAGAACGCCAAGGACGCTTCCGCCGAGTACACCGCGGATCCCTCCGCGGCAAGGCTGCTGATGCTGGTGGTGTACGGCGCCATCGCCTGCTCCTCCATGATAATCCCCGGCATTTCCGGCAGCCTCGTGATGGTGATGCTGGGCCAGTACAAGGCCGTGATCGACGCCGTGGCGCACTTCGATATAGTGACGCTGCTGCCCTTCGGCATCGGCTGCCTTGTGGGGCTGGTGTTCGTGGCAAAGCTGATCCGCTGGCTGATGAAAAACCATTCTCAGGCCACTTATTCCGCCATACTGGGCTTCGTCATAGGCTCCATACTGCCCGTGTTCCCGGGCTTCCCCGCCGCGGCGCAGGCCGCGCCCCTGATCGCGTTCGTGATCGGCGGAGCGGTGATCACCTTCTTTGAGCTGATCGGCGAAAGGCAGAACAAACAGTAAGACCACCGTATCACCCCGATAATAACCGTCCGAAAGGAGCATATCTTCATGGGCAGATCTCTGGCCGAATGGAAACCCGGCGACCCGATGATAAACGAAAGGGATTACTGGCAGGACCCGAATTACGTGGCGCCCGATCCCGAAAAAGAAAAGCTGGTGCTCAAACTCGCCACGCTTATCACCGACCGTTACCTCAAGAAATTCACCGGCAAGGTCAACAACCGGGATCCCGAGTACTGGATGCTGGACATGATCCTGAACAAGGAGCAGGTCAAATTCCTTCTTAGCTTCAAAAAGACCCGCGTCCCGTACAGCGTCGAGGAGCTCGCCCAGAGAAACGGCATGTCCCTTGAAGACTGCCAAAAGATGGTGGAGCGCCTACGCTGGATAGGCGTGATCGAGCAGAACCGCGCCAGGACCGAGGATAAGCACCTGCAGTACGAGCTGCCCATATTCGTGCCCGGCAGCGCGGAATTCATGATGATGCAGGAGAAGCTCACGGACGAATTCCCCCAGCTGGCCACCTTCTTTAACCTCATGACCCAGCTGCCCCTGGGCGGCATAACCCAGATGGTGCCTCCGGGAGGCAGCGGCATAGGCATGCACGTCATCCCCGTGGAGAAAGCCATAAGCATGGAAAACCAATCCGTGCCGGTGGAGCATCTGTCCCGCTGGATAGACATGTACGACAAGTTCGGCATCTCCGAATGCTCCTGCCGCAAGCAGCAGGCCATGAGAGGCGAAGGCAGCGGCGAGATCCGAGGCAATTACTGCATCGGCATGGGCGACATGGCGGAGTACATGGACGACCGCGGCATCGGGCATTACGTGACCAAAGAAGAAGTCTACGAGATCCTTGCCCGCGCCGAGCGCCACGGCTACGTGCACCAGATAACCAACATAGACGGCGAAGGCAAGATAGTGGCCATATGCAACTGCGCCCCCGGCGTGTGCAACGCGCTTAGGACCAGCCAGCTGTACAACACGCCCAACCTGTCCGCCTCCGCCTACCGCGCCCACGTTGAAAAGGAAAAGTGCGTGGCCTGCGGCAAGTGCGTGGAGGTGTGCCCCGTAGGCGCGGCCAAACTGGGCCAAAAGCTGTGCAAAAAGGACGGCAGCGCGGTCACCTATCCCAAGACCCAGCTGCCCGACGGACGCAAGTGGGGCGTGGACAAGTGGAACTACAACTACCGCGACGACGCCAAGATCAACTGCTACGCAAGCGGCACCGCCCCCTGCAAGACCGCCTGTCCCGTGCACCTGTCCGTGCAGGGCTACATCAAAATGGCCTCCGAAGGCAGGTACGAGGACGCGCTCAAGCTCATAAAACAGGACAACCCCTTCCCACTGGTGTGTGGCAGCGTGTGCAACCGCAGGTGCGAGGACGCCTGCACCCGCGGCACCGTGGACCAGCCCCTGGCAATAGACGAAATAAAGAAATTCATCGCTTCCCTGGAACTGGACGGCGGCAAGCGCTTCGTGCCCCTGTGCGAAAAGCACGACGGTGGCATGTGGGGCGACAAGTTCAAGGTGGCGGTGATCGGTTCCGGTCCCGCGGGCCTGAGCTGCGCCTACTTCTTAAGGCGGGACGGCTACCCCGTGACCGTGTTCGAAAAGGAAGCCAAACCCGGCGGCATGCTCAGGTACGGCATCCCCTCCTACCGTCTGGAAAAGGACGTGCTGGACGCGGAGATAGACGTGTTCAGGCAGATGGGCATAGAGATCAAGTGCGGCGTGGAAGTGGGCAAAGACGTCACCATCCAGCAGCTGCGCGAGCAGGGCTACAAGGCCTTCTTTGTGGCCCCCGGCATGCAGGGCGGCCGCATGGCGGGCGTGCCCGGCGAGGACGCCGAGGGCGTGGAGACCGGCGTGGACTTCCTGCGCCGCCTGAACCGCGACCCCGAAAACGTGCGCCTTTCCGGAAAAACGCTGGTGGTGGGCGGCGGCAACGTGGCCATAGACGTGGCGGGCAGTGCCTTAAGGGCGGGCTCCGGCGAAGTGGTCATGCTGTGCCTGGAGCAGCCGGACGAGATGCCCGCTTCAAAGGACGAAGTCGCCGAGGCGCTCTCAGACGGCGTCATGATACAGAACGGCTGGGGTCCCAAGGAAGTGCTTAAGGACGAAAACGGCCGCCTGAAGGCCGTGGTGTTCAAAAAGTGTCTGCGGGTTTACGACGAAAACCACCGCTTCAGCCCCGAGTACGACGAATCCGACACCCAGACCATATACTGCGACAACCTGCTCCTCTCCATCGGCCAGGCGGCCAGGTGGGGCGATATGCTCAAGGGCACCAAGGCGGTCATAAAGCCCAACGGCACCGTGGAAGCCGACCCCCTCACCCGCCAGACCGCCGAAAGCGACATATTCGTGGGCGGCGACGTGTTCACGGGCGCGCGCTTCGCCATCGACGCCATCGCGGGCGGCCGCGAAGGCGCAGTGTCCATCAACCGCTACGTGCATCCCGGCAACCGGCTGGACCTGGCCAGGGACCGCAGGGAGTTCGTGGAGTTGGACAAGAGCGACATAATGGACCCCACCCGCATGGAGAGCTTCGACAGCGCTCCCAGGCAGCTGCCCGGGCGGAAGGCGGGCGTCGCGAAGGACACGTTCCGCGACCTGCGTCTCACTCTCACCGAGGAACAGGTCAAAGCCGAGGCGAAGCGCTGCCTGGGCTGCGGCGCCACCACCGTGGACACCAACCGCTGCATAGGCTGCGGCCTGTGCACCACCAGGTGCGAGTTCGACGCCATCCACCTTACAAGGGACAACCCCCGCGCCAGCGACATGTGCCGCACGGAGGACAAGCTCAAAAAGCTGCTGCCCTACGTGATCAAGCGCGGCGTGAAGATCGCGCTGGGCATCACCGGGGACAAATAGGACCGCGCCGGTCTTACCTCTGACAGATATGAACATACCGATACTTGACGTCCGCGCGGGCATAGAGGCGGAAAACGCCGCCCGCGCCGAAAAAGTCCGCGCTTTTCTTAAGGAAAAGGGCGTATTCCTGATAAACCTCATGGCCTCGCCCGGGGCGGGCAAGACCACGCTGCTGTACCGGCTGATCGACCTGCTCAAAGCCGATTTCTCCATAGGCGTTATGGAGGCGGACGTGGACAGCGACGTGGACGCCCGCGCCGTCGCTCTGCACGGGGCGAAGGCGGTGCAGCTGCACACGGGCGGCATGTGCCACATGGACGCTAAAATGACCCTGGAGGGGCTGAAGGCTTTCGGGGACGATTTGCCGCGTCTGGTGTTCCTTGAAAACGTGGGCAATATGGTGTGCCCCGCGGAGTTTGACACCGGCGCGCAGCTGAAGCTCATGCTTCTAAGCGTGCCCGAAGGCGACGACAAGCCCCTTAAGTACCCGCTTATGTTCCAAGTGAGCGAGCTTCTGGGCGTCACCAAGTGCGACACCCTGCCCGCTTTTAACTTCGACTTTGACCGGCTCAAAGCCAACCTTGCTGATATAAACCCGTCCCTGCCCGTATTCTCCCTCTCCTGCAAAAACGGAGAAGGCGTCGGGGCGCTTGCGGACGAATTGAGGAGGCGCGTATGTTCGACCATCCCGAAAACCTGCTGATCCCCCTGCCGGAAGACGTTCTAAGGGCCAAGCACGCCGGCGAATTCGAGCTGTGCCTGCGCCTTATAGACCGGAAACTGGCTTCCCCCCGCACAAGCGACATGCTCAAAGCGCGGCTCGAGTTCGAGAAGCAGACCCTGCCCCGGCTCATAAAGCGCTATCCTTACGACCGCAGGAAAGCGCTCGAGGTCGCTCAAAAGCGCATAAGCGGCTTTACCGAAGCGGAGCTTGACGAAGCGGAACTGGAAGGCCAGGTGGATTTCATATTCGTAAAGGGCGAGAAGCGCTACGTTTCCAGCTTTGCGGGCTCGCTGCTCAAGTTCCACCCGGAATGGAAGGACCGGGAAACGCTTCCCCCCGACAAGGATTCCCCCGACCTGGACGAGTTCATTGCCGAGATCAGGCAAAAAGGCGAAGTCGGTTACCGTTTTTCCGTGACCTCCAGCCTTAAGATAGAGGACAGCTCCTTCGAAAAGGGCGCGACATACACCGTGCACATCCCCGTGCCCGCGCCTTCCGCCCAGCAGGCGGCCGAGGATATAGCGGTCAGGGCCGACAGCGACGGCTTTGTCGCGCCTGCAGACGCGTACCACAGGACGGTGTGCTACCGGCGCACGCTGAGCGAAAACACGCCCTTTGAAGTGAATTTCACCTACACTTCCCGCCTTAAGTACGTGCGCCCCTTCGGGGAAGCGCCGTATATCGTGTATCCCACCGTGCCCGCGCCCGTGCCCGAAGACCTGGAGCAGCAGTACCCCCACATAGTGTTCACCCCGTACCTCACCAACCTGGCAAGGTCGATCGCGGGCGACGAGACGCGGCCGCTGTACCTGGCCCGGCGGGTGTACGACTACATCACCACCCACGTGCGCTACAGTTTCATGCGCAGCTACAGCCTGATAGAGAACCACGCCCAGTACACCGCCGTGAACTATAAGGGCGACTGCGGCATACAGGCGGTGCTGTTCATCACCCTGTGCCGGATACTGGGCATTCCCGCCCGTTGGCAGAGCGGCCTCACCGTGGGCTATGAGACCACGGGCAACCACGACTGGGCAATGTTCTACACCCGGGAGTTCGGCTGGCTGTTCGCCGATCCCTCCTTCGGCGGCGGCGCCCGCAGAAACGGCAAACCGGAGCGCTGGGACTATTACTTCGGCAACCTGGATCCCTTCCGCATGGTGGCCAACCGCGCCTATTACAAGGACTTCGACCCGCCCAAGTATTTCCTGCGCTACGATCCCTGCGACAACCAGGACGGCGAAGTCGAAACCGAAACGCGCGGGCTGGACAACACGGAATACGACAAGACTGACACGGTCACCGAATTCAAAAAACTGTAAGGAGCGATAATGCGCTTTAAGCTCATCGCCGTCGACATAGACGGCACGCTTTTGAATCCCAAACGGGAACTGGAAGAGGAGACGGTCAAAGCCGCCCGCGCCTGCATGGACAAGGGCGCCTATTTCGTGCTGTCTTCCGGGCGCATGCCGCCCGCGCTCAGGGGCATCGCGGAAAAACTGGGCGTCAACGCCCCCGCGGTGTGCTATAACGGCGGCGCGGTGGTGGATCTGTTAAGCGGCAGAGTGCTCTACCAGACGCCCGTGGAGATAGATCTGGCTAGAGAGATCGCGCAGGAAGCGGAGAAAATGGGCCTGTACCTGCACGCTTTCGTGGGCGGCAGCTACATCGCGCCCTATTACTGCTCCCTCACCCGGGGCTATGAGGAGCTGTGCGGCGTCAAAGCCCGGGTGACGGGCAAGCCCATCTCCCAGAGCCTCACCGAAGCGCCCATGAAGCTGCTGATTCTGGACAGCCCCGAAGGCGCCGCCAAAGCCCTGCCCATACTTAAGCAGAAATTCGAGGGCCGCGCCACGCTGATGCAGAGCCAGAAGCACATGATAGAGTGCGTGGGCAACGAGACTTCCAAGGCGGGCGCGCTGGAGTTCCTGAGAAAGTCTCTGGGCGTAGCCCGGGAAGAGACCTGCGCTTTCGGAGACGGCCAGAACGACCTGGACATGCTTTTGTGGGCCAAGTATCCCTTCGTTATGGAAAACGCGCCCGAAAGCGTAAAAAACCATTCTCCCCGCTTTGTCGTCTGCCCGCCCAACACAGACCTGGGCGTAGCCAGAACGCTGTTTAAGGAGCTTGAAGCATGATAAGGGAAGCCGATCTCGTTTCCGCGCTGAAGCTGGACATAATCGTGCCCAGCGCCACCGGGGAACTGCCCATAAACGAGGCCAACATCTGCCGCCCCGGCCTCCAGCTTACCGGCTACTGGGATTTTTTCGCCTTTGAGCGTCCCCAGCTGTTCGGCAAGGTGGAGATGGCGTATCTGGACACTCTGGACGAAGCGACCCTGGGCGCGCGGCTCAACACGTTTTTCTCCTTCGCCCTGCCCTGCGTGATAGTGTGCCGGGGGCACTCCATTCCCCCCATAATGCTGGAGCTGGCGAAAAAGCGCTCCATCCCCGTGTACCGCACCAGCGAGATCACCGTCAAGCTGGAGATGGACATAATCAACTACCTGCGCGACGCCCTGGCGCCCAGCGTCACCATGCACGGCGTGCTGGTGGACGTGTACGGCGTGGGCCTGCTCATCACCGGCAAAAGCGGCGTGGGCAAAAGCGAAAGCGCGCTGGAACTGGTCAAGCGCGGGCACCGGCTGGTGGCGGACGACGTGGTGGAGATAAAGAAGGTCAACGAGACCCGTCTGACCGGCACCGCGCCCGAAGCCATACGCCACCTGATGGAGATCCGCGGCATAGGCCTCATAGACATATACACCATGTACGGCGTGGCCAGCGTGATCCACTCCAAGTCCATAGACCTGGTGGTGCACATGGAAATGTGGCAGGAAGGCGCGTCCTACGAGCGCCTGGGCATGAGCACCCAGACCAAGGAGATACTGGGCGTAAAGGTGCCCTACCTGCTGCTCCCCATACATCCCGGGCGCAACATCGCCATAGTACTGGAAGTGGCAGCCCGCAACCTGCGCCTGAAGCAGATGGGCTTTTCCGCCGCCGACGTGCTTCTGAGCAGGCAGGAAAAACTGGCCGGAAAGGAATAAAACATGGACCTGCGTCAACAGATCAGGGAAGAGGCGCTCAAGCTGGGCGCTTACGAGTGCGGCTTCGCCCCGACAAAAGAGATCGTCGTGTCCCCCATGGTAAGGCAGCTGTGCGAAAAGAACGCCTGCGGCGCTTACGGCAAAAGCTGGGCTTGCCCCCCGGGCGTGGGCCCCATAGAGAAATGCGAAGCGCGGATGAAGGCCTACACCACCGTGTTCATGTTCTCCACCCGCCACGAGCTGGAGGACTCCTATGATTTCGAGGGCATGATGGCGGGCAAGGACGCCCACATGGCCGTGGAACCGGGCATATTCGCGATGCTCAGGGAAAAGCTGGGCAGCGACCTGCTCATACTGGCTACCGAAGGCTGCAAACGCTGCAAAAAGTGCACCTATCCGGACGCGCCCTGCCGTTTTCCCGAGAGCCTGCATCCTTCCATAGAGAGCCACGGCGTGGAGGTGAACGTGCTGGCGGGCAGCTGCGGCATACGCTACCACAACGGCAAAAACACCGTCACCTACCACACCTGCGTATTCTTTAACGAGCCTGAAAACAACTGATATATAGCGGAGGAAAGATCATGTATTACATCGGTATCGACCTGGGCGGCATGAGCGTAAAAGCGGGACTGGTGGACGAGGAAGGCCGCATCGTGCGCAAGGCCACCTGCCCCACCCTGGTGGAAAGGGGCGCCCGTCCCATAGTGGACGACATGGCGCGGCTGTGCGTCGAACTTATCAGGGACGAAGGCATTTCCGAGGACGAAGTCAAGGCCATAGGCGTAGGTCTGCCCGGCATCGAGGACCCCGTGACCGGCCACGTGCCCTTCTGCACCAACCTGTACTGGCACGAAGTACCCGTGCGCGAATGGATGAACGAGACCATCAAAAAGCCCATCTTCATAGGCAACGACGCCACCGTGGCGGGCCTGGCCGAAAGCGTGGCGGGCGTAAGCAAGGGCAAGAGCTCCAGCGTGTTCGTGACCCTGGGCACCGGCGTGGGCGGCGGCATAGTGCTGGGCGGCAAGGTGTACAGCGGCTTCCACGGCGTGGGCAGCGAGATCGGCCACATGATCACCGTGTCCGGCGGCGACGAATGCACCTGCGGCAACCGGGGCTGCTGGGAAAGGTACGCTTCCGCGGGCGCCATCATACGCCGCGGCCGCGAAGCCGCCCAGGCGCATCCCGAAAGCAAGATCTATAAAGACGTTAACGGCAACCTGGACGACATCACCGCCAAGATCGTCATCGACGCCGCCAAGGCGGGCGACGAGACCGCCGTCAAGGTGTTCGACGCTTACGTGTTCCACCTGTGCGAAGGCCTGGTGAGCATAATAAACCTTATCGATCCGGAAGTCATAGTGCTGGGCGGCGGCGTGAGCCACGCGGGACAGTTCCTGCTGGACGCCATAAACAGGACCCTGCCCGGCATGGTGTTCTACAAGACCATGCCCTACGCCACGATCGCCCTGGCCACTCTGGGCAACGACGCCGGCATCATCGGCGCCGCGATGCTGGGCAAATAAACCACACACAAAATCAAAGGAGTCAAACATGGAAGTACGCACCCGTTTCGCCCCCAGCCCCACCGGCTACATGCACCTGGGGAATCTAAGGACCGCGCTGTACGCCTATCTGTGGGCGCGCAGGAACGGCGGCAAATTTATACTGCGCATCGAGGACACCGACCAGGAGCGCGAAGTCGCCGGCGCCGTGGACGTGATATACAATTCCCTGGCCACCGCGGGCCTTGAGCACGACGAAGGCCCCGACGTGGGCGGTCCCACCGGCCCCTACGTACAGAGCGAGAGAAAGCCCCTGTACATGCCCTACGCCGAGCAGCTCATCGCTTCCGGTCACGCCTACCGCTGCTTCTGCACCAAGGAGCGGCTGGAAGAGGCCCGCAAAGAGGCCGAAGCCAGGGGCGAGACCTTCAAATACGACAAAAAGTGCCTGCACCTCTCCAAAGAGGAGATACAGGCCAAACTGGACGCGGGCGAACCTTACGTTATCCGCCAGAACGTGCCCACCACCGGCCGCGCGGGCTTTGACGACGTGATCTACGGCCGCGTGGAAGTGGACTGTTCCACTTTGGACGACAACGTGCTGATCAAGGCAGACGGGCTGCCCACATACAACTTCGCCAACGTCATCGACGACCACCTGATGGGCATAACCCACGTGATGCGCGGCAACGAGTACCTGTCTAGCGCGCCCAAGTACAACCTTCTGTACGAGGCCTTCGGCTGGCAGCCTCCCGTGTCCGTGCACCTGACCCCAGTCATGTGCCGCGACACCGCCGTGAACGAGAACGGCGAGACGGTGGAGATCACCCGCAAGATGTCCAAGCGCAAGGGCGACCCCAGCTTCGAGGACCTGCTCTCCCAGGGCTATCTGGTGGAGGCGGTGATCAACTACCTAGTGCTGCTGGGCTGGTCTCCCCGTGGAGAAAGGGAGATCTACTCCCTGGACGAGCTCAAGCAGGTGTTCGACCTGGAGGGCCTCAGCAAGTCCCCCAGCATATTCGACATACAGAAAATGAACTGGTTCAACGCCGAGTACACCCGCGCGCTCACTCCCGAAAAGTACCTGGAGCACGCCCGCCCCTGGCTTAACAAGGTGCTGGATGAAAAGCGCTTCGACTACGGGCGCCTGTGCGAGCTGCTGCAGCCCCGCACGGAATACTTCGCCCAGCTGCCCGGCATGGTGGACTTTCTGGCCGAAATGCCCGAGTTCTCAAATGAGCTGTACGTGAACAAAAAGCAGAAGAGCGACCTTGCCACCGCAAAGACGGCGCTGGACGCGGCGCTGCCCCTGCTTGAAGGCATGGACGAGTGGACCGAGACCGCCCTGCACGACAAGGTGATGGAAAAGATCGCCGACATGGGCATCAAAAACGGCCAGATGCTCTGGCCCCTGCGCATCGCCGTGTCCGGCAAACAGTCTACTCCCGGCGGCGCCTTCGAGATAATGTACCTGCTGGGCAAGGACGAGACGCTAAGAAGGCTCAAATCTTCCATCGCTGCGCTGTAAAAACCTACGGCGGCGCGCGGCCAAACAGCCGCCGCGCCGCTTTCTGCAGACTTATCGAACCGAGGAAAAACCATGAATTACCAGCTTCCCGACTACTCCCGTTCCTCCCTGTCCATAAACTCCTCCATAACGGGGCACTTTGGCGCCAGGTGCGAGTATCCCTCTCTGCCCGAGATAGACAGGGAGCTCGCAAAAGGCGGCATAAACAAGATACTTCTTGTGCTGTGCGACGGCATGGGCGAATACCTGCTCAAAAGGCATCTGGGCGCGGACAGCTTTCTGGTAAAGCACGACGTGTGCGGCGTTTCCGCCGTGTTCCCCTCCACCACCACCGCCGCCACCACGTCAATCTGGACGGGGCTCAGTCCCATACAGCACGGCTGGCTGGGCTGGAGCCTGTACTTCAAGGAGTGCGCCGTGCAGATAGACACCTTTATCGGCACCGAGAGCAAGCGGGGAGACAGGTACCCGGGCGGCACTCCCGCCCCCGCGCTCATGCCCCTGCCCGCCCCCTTCAAAACGGGGGAGGCGGACGCGGAAGTGATAATGTACTTCCCCTTCCCCAGCTACTCCACCCACGGCGCGGACAAGAGCCACGTCATAAACGACTTTGAGGACCAGCTGCGCCTGGCGGTGCAGGACTGCAGCCGCCCAGGCCGCAAGATCATAGGCATATACAACGGCCAGCCCGACCACACCATGCACAGCGCGGGCGTGAACGCCCCGGAAACGGTGGAACAGTTCGAGCGGGCGAACCGGCTGCTGGAGCAGGCCGCTAAAGACCTGCCTTCCGACACGCTCATGATCGTCACCGCCGACCACGGGCTTGTGGACGCGACCAAACCGGTGATCCTGAACGAGATCCCCGAGATAAACGACTGCCTGTGGATGCCGCCTTCCGTCGAGGCGCGCTGCGCCGCCTGCTTTGTGAAGTCCTGGAAAAGGGAGCAGTTTGAGGCCGCTTTCAGAAAATACCTGGCAGAGGACTTCGTGCTGTTCACCCGGGAGGAGGCGCTGAGCGTCGGCCTTATGGGCAAGGGCACGCCCCATCCCAAGAGCGAGGACTTCATGGGCGACTATCTCATCTGCGCCACGGGTCCTTCCTATATTAGGTACGACACCATAAACGGCAGGATACCCGACATGATAGGCATGCACGCGGGGCTCACGAAGGAAGAGATGACCGTGCCCGTGATACTGGTGCGCGGAGGCCGCGGATGAAAAAGGGGATAAGGCTGTTCTCTTTCGTCTGCTGCGCGCTTACGGCGCTGGCGGCGCTGTATCTGTGCGCGGCGGAAAAGTTGGACTGGGCGCTGCCTGACGCGCTCAAATCGCCTCTGCCCCTCAACATGGCGCTCATGTGCCTGTGCTTTATGGCGCTCACGCTGGCGCGCACCCGGGTCAGGGGCGCTTTCCCCGAAACGGGCATATACCTGCTTCTGGCCGGATATGTGTTCCTGGTGTTCGGCGCGGTGAACCTGATCGGGGAGGCGGGAAAGGCTGCCCCGGACGGCGCCGCCTTCGGCACGGAGGCTTACTCTTTTGCCGCCCTGTGCGCGCTTGCGGCGTGCGGCGGCAGGTCCCTGTGCCCCGAGGCGGGACCTTCCCGGATCGGCCGGTTCATGGCGGTGTTCGCGCCGCTGCTTGCGCTGGCTGCCTGCGCGCTGTGGCTGTTCGGCAAAAACCGGCCCGACTGCGCTTTCAGCAGCCTTGCCGCGGTGCTGGCGGTGAGCCTGCCCGCCCTGCCGGGAATAATCCGGACGAAACAGGGCGAGGACACGCCTTTGGGCAAGACGCTGGGCGGCATAAAAGCCGTTGTGATAGACGAAAAACTGGAAAAGGGGTATGAAGGCGTCAGCCTGCTGCCCGCCGAAGGCGTGAGCGAAGAGATGCTCCTGTCCCTGGCAGCGGGCGCGCTGAGCGGGCTGGAGATCATGCCCTCCGCGCTGGACAGGCTGGTCAGGGAAAGAAACCTGCCCCTGGATCCAGTGACCCAAAGGGAAGAGTGCGGCGACGGCGTCAAAGCGCTGCTGGGCGACAGCATGGTGCTGGCGGGCAGCGCCCAGTTCCTTACCGCAAACGGCGTCGCGTGCGGCGGCGAAGGCCTGAATATCGCACGCAACGGCAAGTATATGGGCGAGCTGCTGCCCCAGGGCAAGCCCCGTCCCGAGACCGTCGAAGCGCTTTCGAAGCTAAGCGAACTGCTGCCCCTGTACGCTTACCGGGGCGGAAAAAGCAAAAAAGCCGTCCGGATACAGGTGGAAGACGGCGAGATCGTCTCCGCCGAAAAGGAGATCCGCCTCAAAAAGGCTTCCGCCCAGAAGCATACGGCGCTGCTCACGCTGGACGAGGCTACTCCCCTGCCCTACGCCGCGTGGACGGGCGGCGACCCCGAGCAGTTCTGCCGCGACGCGCAGACCCATTACGCCCTCAGGAAAAGCGTGCGCCGGCGCATGAACGCCTACCTGGTGTTCGAGACCATCGCGCTCATCTTAGCTGCGGACACGCTCAAATTCCTGCTGAACATCACCGTTCCTGTGTGGATATTCCCCCTTGCCGCGTTCGCGGCGGGGCTCATACTTTCCAGATAATCAGTCTCAAATCATAAAGGAGGCACAACCATGTTAAAAGGCATTTCCCCCATCGTCAGCCCCGAGCTTATCAAGATCCTCATGGAAATGGGCCACGGAGACGAGATCGTGATCGGCGACGGCAACTTCCCCGCCGCTTCCGTAGCAAAGCGGCTGGTGCGCCTGGACGGTCACGGCGTGAACGAAGTCCTGGACGCCGTGCTGCCCCTGTTCCCCCTGGACACCTACGTGGAGGCGCCCGTGAGCCTGATGCAGGTCATGCCCGGCGACGACGTGGTGCCCGTGATCTGGGACGAATACCGCAAGACGGTGGACAAATACGAGCCCGGCAGGCAGTTCGGGTACATCGAGCGTTTCGCTTTCTACGAGCGCGCGAAGAACGCCTACGCGGTGGTCGCGACCGGCGAAGGCGCGCTGTACGCCAACGTGATACTCAAAAAAGGCGTGGTAAAGTAATATAACGCACACAAAAAGGGAGCTGCAGTGCAGCTCCCTTTTGTCATGCGCCTGCCGTCTTGGGCGGGCTCCTTCCCCTTCTAAAACAAAAGACCCGCCGCGGGAAAGCGTATCTCTCCCCGGCGGGTCAATTCTATTTCCCGAAAGCCGCTAATCAGGCCTGTTTTCCGTCTTTAGGCGCGGGAGGCGAAGAGCGCTTTTTCCAGAACAGGCGCCTTTCGGGCAGCTTGATCTCGGGAGGCGTCTCTCCGTTCCTGCGGGCCACGAACTCCTTTATCAGGCTGGAGATCAGCGCCACTACCGGCACGCCCAGTATCATGCCCGCGATGCCGAACATGTTGCCACCCACCACTATCGCCACCAGCACCCAGAAGGGGCTCAGACCAGTGGAGTCGCCGAAGAGCAGCGGTTTTATCACGTTGCCGTCTATCTGCTGAAGTATCACGGTGAAGATTATGAAGCCCAGCAGCAGTGTGGGCTTGGTCAAAAGCACTATGATGGCGCCCGCCACGCCGCCGATTATGGGACCGAAGGTGGGGATAAAGTTGGTCAGGCCCAGGATCACGGCCAGGATCAGCTGGTAAGGCGCGGACACTATGCCCAGGAATATGAAGTTCGCAAAGCCTATTATCAGCGCGTCCACCAGGTTGCTGGACAGAAAGCGCATCATCAGCACGTCGCCCCGCTTGATCACCGCGTTTATCTTTTCCGTGCGCGCCTCGCCTATCAGCGCCTTTTCGAGCTTCACCGAACCGTTCTTAAGGTTGTTCCTGTCCAGCAGCGCGTAGGTCGCCATGGTGATCACGATTATGAAGTTGACCAGGCGGCTGGACAGCTGCACCACGCCGTTCATGATTATGTCTATGTTGCCGCTCAGCCATTTGCCCAGGGTCTTCAGCAGCTCGTTGGAGGTGCCGATGGTCTTGTCCACGTCGATCTCCACCACATGGATATGTTCCAGATACTCCCTGAGCGTCTTTTTGAGGCTTTCGAGATATTCGTCAAAGTGGTTCACGAAGCCCGTCGCGGAGGTGATTATCTGGGGCAGGAGCATGTACATGAACACCACGATCACTACGAGCAACAGGATCAGGGAGCATATGCCCCCGATATGCGACTTGGCTTTCTGCGAAAACTTTTTGGGCAGGAGTTTTTCCACCAGTGCGGCGAAGGGACGCATGACGTATGCCAGCACCAGGCCCCAGACCACCGAGCTCACGTAACCGAATATGCCCTTGATCTCAGCCAGTATGGTGGCATAGGACCCCAGCACCGTGTACATCACGGTGGCGCCCAGGGCAATAGCCAGGCCGCTGGATACTATGCGTTTGTCCGCGTGTTTGAACAGCTTCATCGCGCGCTCCTTAAAGATTTAAAAAGAGATGTTTTATTTGGTTTGCCGGGGAACGCCCCGTGTGATTTCTTTTATTTGCCGTCGGCGCCCGAAATGATCTTTCCGTACTCACCGTAGGGCGGCAGCCCGTACAGCTCTATGTAATCCGGGCCCAGGAAACAGGCGAAACTGGTCAGGTCCCGAAATCCCAGCGACAGGTAGAAGCTGACGTCGCTTCGCATCACTTCGGCGTTGAACTTAAGCCGTTTGGGCGGGCGCGTCCAGTCTGAAAAGCGGGAATTGTCCGCCCAGTACTCCAGCGCCCTGGAATCTTTGACGCCGAAGAACTCAATAAGTTCCTTTAGATGCCCGGTCTCCTTAATGTTGGCGGGGTCGCTTATGGGAATATCGCTGTTTCGGTGGATGGGCGCGTATTCCAGATACACGCCGGGTTCCGGTTTGACATGTTTCGGGACTTCCAGCGCGTCCTGATACGCCAGAAAACCGCATTTGGCCGCGGGATCGACCCGCTTAAAACCCCTGACTATGGCGTTTGTGATCTTGAGCGCCTGGTCGGCTGCGGACAGTTTTCGGCAGTTTTCGCAGCGGCAGCAGCCCCCGGTTATGTCGTCCGGCCACAGGGTCACCCGGTCAAAGCGCCCGTTTAGGCGCTTAAACAGCTTTCCCGCCTCGCCGCTCACCCGCTCAAGCGCCTCATCGCAGGAAGCGCACAGGTTGCCGAAGGGCGTCCTTTCGCCGTTTTCGTCAGCCCTGAACCATTCGGGGTGCAGGGCGAACTCCTCCCTGGGCAGCAGATAGCCCGCCCCGTGCTCGCACAGTTCCAGGCTCAGCCCCTGTTCCCGCGCCATGTCCAGCAGCCGCCGGGTCTCATCTGTATTGAGCCAGTCCAGGCAGACGGCCAGCTTTTCGGCGGCTTTCCTGCCTCCTCCCGGATGGATGCCCAGCTCGTTTATGCCGGTATCCTTAAGCGCCCGGACCAATTCTTCCGTCAGGTCACAGGGATTGATTATCCAGCCGCGGCGGCCTTCAGGCATACTTTCCTCCCGCTAAACTCACTATCTTCTGGGATCCCTGCCGCCGGGACCCTTGTCTCCGGGCAGGCGGGGCAGCCTTCCCGCATTCCTGCCCACGGGCGCGGGCTTTGCCGCGTTCCGGCCTACGGGCGCGGGACGTCTGGGAGCGGGGGCGGGACGCGGAACCGCGCTCCTCACCCTCTGCACCGGGGGACGTGGCAACGGCATGGGACCCGCGTGGGGACGGGGAGCCGGGGCTGCGCCCCTGGGCCGGGCGGGACGGGGCTTGGGGGCGGGGCGGAAACCCATCACCGCGGGGATGAACTGGAGCAGGGGCTCTATCCTGAGCGCCAGAGTGCTGATCCTCACCGCAAAAAAGCCCAGCTGGTTAAGGTACGGTATATCGAGAAAGGCTATGCCCTCGTCGTCCACCTGGGAGGCATATTCCTTGTAGTCGGTTATCTCCATGGTATCAAAGGAGCGGATGTAATCGAAATCGCCGAAACCGTTATTCCTCTGGAATACGTAGTGCGCCATGATATCGACCTCCTTTTGCCTGAGTATAGCACTTTCACCAGGTTTTTTCAAGAGCCGCGCCGGGAGCGCTCGGGAATAAAACACGCGCCCCCGCCGTGAGACGGAGGCGCGATTAACGGCCGTTTATTTCCCCAGCAGTTTGGAGAAAATGCCCTTGATCTTGGCCAGGAAGCCCTTGGTGTCGCCGCTGAGCGCCTTCTTGACGCCTTCGATGACCTGGTTCAGGGTGTCAGCAGGAAGCTGGCCCAGTATGCCTTCCAGTGCCTTCTTGGGGTCGGCAGTGAAAGCGGAGAGCAGGGACTTATCGCCCTTGATGGCTGCAACCGCCTTGCTTATCAGAGAAGAAATATCCATAAAAGTTCGCTCCTTTCAAAAGATGACAGTATTATAGCGCAGCCAAACGCAATAATCAATAATAAATATCAGAAAAAACTCCGTTTCCGCCGTATATGCGGGCATAAAAACGCCGTCCCTCGCGGGACGGCGCGTTTATTAACGGGTCTTATCAGGCTGCCGCGTCGGCTTCGGCCTCGGCCAGGATCTGGGTAGCGGTCCCGCGGGGCTCGCCGTAAGTCTCGGCAGTGATCTTGCCTTCCAGCACCTGCTCGATGTACTCCATCAGCGCCTCGTCCATGGGGATACCGGTGTCGAAGCCGGCGCCCTCGGAATAGGCCCTGTAGAACACGTTGTAGGTGTCGCCGCCCGCCGCGCAGAAGTTGTTGGTAACTACCGCGTAAACAGCGTTCACGTCGAAGGGCTCGCCGTTGATCTCTTCAATGGTCACCCTCTGAATGGAAGCGGGAGAGTAGTAGCTGCCCTCTTTGCCGTACAGGGTGTACACGCTGCCCTGGTCGAAGGGCTTGGTGGTGTCCAGGGTCCACTTGATGCCGCTGGTCTGCGGGAAGCCGCCCACGGCGTCGGGAGTGCAGAAGGTGGAAGCTTCCAGCGCCTCAAGCAGCTCGGCACCGGTGGCGTAGATGACCGCGACGGTGTTGCCGAAAGGCAGCACGGTGTTGATGTCCTTCATGGTGATGTCGCCCGCGGCGATGGTTGCTCTGATGCCGCCGCCGTTGGTTATGCCCACCACGTTGTTGGGCTCGACCTGCTCGATGCCGCCCTCTTTCACCACGCTCCATACCATGGCGTCGGTGATCAGGTCGCCCAGGTTGGTCTCCTCGGTGCGGTTGCCGGGCGCCTTGGCGCCGTTCAGCTCAACTTCGGTAGAGGCGAACACGGAATTGTACATGGCGTCGATGGCGCTGATGATGCCCTCGGCCTTCGCGGCTACCATGGGATCCTTGGCAAGGCCGCTGGTGGATACCAGGAAGTTGTCTTCCACGGTCTTTGAGGCGTTGTCGATCACGACCACGCCGATATAGGCGAACTTGGTGCCGGTGGACTGGATGGCCTGGCCCTCATTGCCCGCGGACATAACGGTGTGGGAATGTCCGTCGATGGTGAAGTCGATGCCTTCCACTTTCTCAAGCAGGTCAACGGAACGGTAGCCGTTGGCAGCGCTCTCGTTGTCCACGCCCAGGTGAGCCAGGGCGATGATCATGTCGGCGCCTTCGGCTTTGGCCATGTCTACGGCCGCCTGAGCGTAAGCGAAGTGATCTTCAAAGGTGGCGAAATGGATCTCCTTGATCAGGCCGGGGTTTACCTTGGTAGCGGTCTCGGGGGTCTCAATGCCCACAAAACCGATCTTGAGGGGCTCTTCGCCCTTGCTGCCGGTCCACAGGGTGTAAGCGGGCAGAATGGCTTCGCCGTCCTCGTCCTTGATGACGTTGGCGCAGATGGCGGTGAACTCCGCCTTGGACAGGTTTTCCTGCACCTGGGCATAGCCGAAATCGAACTCATGGTTGCCCAGAGTCACGATGTCGTAACCCGCCGCGTTCATCATATCAACGGCAACGGCGCCCTTGTTGGTGGAAACGTAAATGGTGCCCTGGCTGAAGTCGCCGGCATCCACAACGATGACGTCATCGGCACCGAAGGAAATGAAATAATTCCTCAGGGTGGGGATGTAGGCATAGCCGTCGATGGCGCCGTGCACGTCGTTGGTGTGCAGAATAATGGTCTTTCCGGTATAATCGGTGGCAACGATCTTCGCGGGTTCGGCGAAGGCCACCGCTCCCAGCAGCATGACCGCCGCGAGAAGCAGGGATATAAGCTTGCGAAGCTTCATGTAGGTTCCCCTCCGAAAATAGATTTTGGAGCATTCTCCGACTCAATTGTAGACTATATTTCGTAAAACAGCAAGGAATCTAATGTAAAATTAGGCGAAGAAGCGGTCTTTAAGCGCCTTACGACGCTGCGAAAGGGCCTCACGCTTTACAAATCCTCCCCCTTTTGCTATAATAACCTATACATTTTAGCGGGGCGGTGAACGCGCGTGATGAACGAAAAAGAGCTTAACCAGGAGCGGGAGTACACCCGGCTTGTACAATCGCTGCTGCTTCAGGCCATACAGAACTCAAAGGAGAATGCCCGGGAGCATCTGTCTTCCATAAAGCAGCTCCTGTCCGACGCATGGGAAGACCTGCGGCTTAAGCCCACCGCCCTGAGCGAACAGGACATGCAGGCGCTCTCCGGAGAGGTGGAAAGATACCTGGCCCGCAAGGCGTTCAACGACGACGTGGCCCGCCGCTACGAAAGAATGCTCATGGAACCCTTTTTCGCCCGGGTGGACTTTAAGCCCGACGACGAAGAGGAAAAGCGCAAGATCGTGATCGGGCTGTACAGCCTGACCGGCGCCCAGGGCGACATACTGGTGCACGATTGGCGCGCGCCCGTGTGCAGCCTGTACTACGACGCCATGCCCGGCCGCGCCCGCTACGATTCCCCCCAGGGCGTGATCAGCGGCGAAATGAGCCTGAAGCGCCAGTACCGCATGGAGGAAGGGCGGCTCAAGTACTACGTAAACACCGACGTAAGCATAGAAGACGGTCTGCTTCTTGACATACTCGAAGGCGCGACCCACCGGCACATCCGCCAGATCGTGTCCACCATCCAGGCGGAACAGAACAAAGCCATCCGCTTCGGCAACGAAAAGCTGCTCAGCGTGGTGGGCAGCGCGGGCAGCGGCAAGACTTCCGTGGCCATGCACCGCATCGCGTATCTCATGTACCGCTACCGCGACAAGCTGGAGGCGGAAAAGATACTGGTCCTGTCCCCCTCAAACTCCTTCAGCGAGTACATCTCCACGGTGCTGCCGGAACTGGGCGAGGAAAACGTGCCCTCGCTGACCCTGTACAAGCTGCTGACGGAGACGCTCAAGTGCAAGATCGAGCATCCGCTGGAGCAGAACGAAAAGCTGCTCACTCCGGAAGGCTATCCCCGCAGGGTGTCCGTCAAGTTCAAAAGCGCCCTGGATTTTCTTGAGCGATTAAGGAATTACGCGCTGGAGTTTTCACGCACGGGTCCCGAATTCAGGACTCTCAAACTGGACAGCAACGTGCTGTGCGAAAAGTCCGAAATGGAGCGCATGTACCGCGTGGCGTTCGTGCAGCTGAAGCCCGCCCAGAGGCTAGAGCGCATAAAGAACGTGCTGGAAAGCCGGCTGGAAAAGTGGGAGTTCACGCTGCTGGAAAGCTACCGGGAACGCCTGAAAAACCAGTACTCCGGCCGGGAGCTGGACATCGCCGCCCGCTTTAACGTGAGCCACCGGCTGCAGCCCCTGAGGCAGGAGATCAAGACGCTGGCCAAAGTCACGGTGTCCGAGCTCTACGCCCGGGCGCTCAGCGACGCCCCGGACGGGCTGGGCGAGACCGCCGCGGAAAACGCCCGCAACAAAGTGGTGTGGTGGGAGGACGCCCCGGGCATCATGTACCTGAGCCTGTACCTGGGCTTTGCCAACCCGGAGCGGACCATAAGGCATCTGGTGGTGGACGAGGCGCAGGACTATTCCTCCGTGGCGCTGGCCGCCCTGGGTCTGTACTACCCCATGGCTCACGTGACGCTGCTGGGCGATCCCAAGCAGCGCACCACCCCCGGCATGCACAAGCTGGACCCGGAGACCTGGAACGCCTGTTTCATGACCCCCGGCGCGCCCATGTTAAAGCTCACCCGCTGCTACCGTTCCACCCTCAACATCACCCGGCTGTGCAACGCCATACTTCCCGACGGGGAGCAGGTGGCCGCCTTCGGGCGCGAAGGCGATAACCCCGAAATACTGCCCCTGACCGACGAAAACGTGCTCGCGGCCGTCAAGGACTGCCAGGACAAGGGCTTCAAGAGCGTGTGCGTGGTGACCCGCACCCTCAAACAGGCGGACAGGCTGAGCCGCATCATCCCCCACGCGCACCTGCTGGACGGCAGCGACGAGGACATACTGTCCGACCCCGGCGACGTGGCGGTGGCGGGATACCAGCTCATGAAGGGCCTGGAATTCGACGCGGTGGTGGTAGCATGGCCCTCCGCCCGGCTTACCGACGGCGAGAGGCGCAGGCTGTATACTGCCTGCTCAAGGGCGCTTCACCAGCTGACCCTGTGCGCGGACGAAACGCTGATAAAGGAGCTGGCCATAATATCTTGAGGACGCAGATACTCGTTATCGGCGGGGGCGCCTCCGGCATGACCGCGGCCATAAGCGCCAAAACCGCGCGCCCGGACGCGGACGTGACCCTGCTGGAAGCCCTGCCCCGCTGCGGCAAAAAGCTGCTGGCCACCGGCAACGGCAGATGCAACTTAATAAACCGGAACACCTCGCCCGAAAGCTACCCTTCGGGCGGGGCTTTCGCGTCTGAAGCGCTGGAGAAGTTCGATCCCGCCCGCTTTTTTGAATCTCTGGGCATAGACACGGTGTTTGACGGCGAAGGCAGGGGCTACCCCGCCTCCTTCCAGGCTTCCGGCGTGCTCGACGCGCTCAGGCTGGCGCTTGGCGAGCGCGGCGTGAAGCTCGTCTGCGACTGCCCCGTCAAAAGCATCGCGCCTCGCAGCGGCGGCTTTGCCGTGATAGTTCCAGAAGGCGAATATTCCGCCCGCAGGGTCATACTGGCCAGCGGGGGAAGCGCCGGCAAGGGGCTGGGCGAAAACGCCTCCTTCCGCATGCTGGAAAAGCTGGGGCATCACGTGAACACGCCCCTGCCCGCCCTCACCCACCTGGTGTGCGGTAAAAAAAACGTGGCAGGGCTTAAGGGCATACGCCTTAAGGGGCGCTTTACCCTGCTTTCCGGCGATACGCCCGTTGCCTGTGAGGAAGGCGAGGCCATCTTCCGGGACGACGGCATAAGCGGCATCGCGATAATGCAGCTCTCCTTGGGCGCGAAACAGCGGCTGCTCATGGGCGAAAAGCTCGTGCTGCGCCTGTGCCCCGGCGCTTTAAGGCCGCTGGACGAACTGAAGGCGCGCCTTGCCCGCTTCAGCCGGCGCGCGCTAAGTGACGTATTTACCGGTGAACTTAACCGCTTTATCGCCCAGAACGCCATCCGCCGGGCGCAGTTAAGCCCCGACACGCCCGCCTGCGAACTTTCCGAAAAAGACATACTGCGCCTGCACGCCGCCCTGAACGCCTGGGACATCCCCGTGACGGACACGGGCAGCTTTGCCGACGCACAGGTCATGGAAGGCGGGCTAAGCACGGACGAATTCCGCCCCGAAACGCTGGAAAGCCGGCTGTGCCCGGGTCTGTATGCCTGCGGCGAAGCGCTGGACGTGACCGGATACTGCGGCGGACACAACCTGACCTGGGCGTGGGCGAGCGGGTCTCTGGCAGGAAGGGAGGCGGCAGACAGCCTGTGACCGTGCGCGTTTTGCAGCTGAAGCTCACCCCCGACGAGGCGCTGCGCCCGCTGACCGCCCTCGCCGCAAAAGCGCTCAGACTGCCCGAAAACAAAATAATATCCGCAAGGATCGTCAAAAAAAGCGTGGATGCCCGCAGCAAAAGCGACATCCGCCTGCTGGTGACCATGGACGCGGAGCTCAGAAAAGACACGCCCCTGCCCCGGGGTTTCGATCCGGCTCCCAAACGGGAAGCCTGGACGGAAAAGCCCGTTTCCTCCCCTCCCCCGCACCCGCCCGTGGTGGTGGGGCTGGGACCCGCGGGGCTGTTCTGCGCCCTCACGCTGGCCATGCGGGGCCTCGATCCCATAGTGCTGGAGCGGGGAAAGCGGGTCGAGGACCGGAAAAAAGACGTGGAAAGCTTCTTTGCCGGCGGCAGGCTCGATCCCGCCTCCAACGTGCTTTTCGGCGAGGGCGGCGCGGGCACGTTTTCCGACGGCAAGCTCACTACCGGCATAAAAGACCCGCGCATAAGCCATGTTCTTTCCACCCTGCACCGCTTCGGCGCGCCCGAAGAGATACTTTACGAAGCCAAGCCCCACGTGGGCACCGACCGCCTGACCGGAGCCGTAAAAGGCATACGGCAGGAGATAATCCGCCTGGGCGGCGAAGTGCGCTTTGAGACGCGCCTGACGGGGCTTATCATCGAGGACGGGCGCCTGGTCGGCGTGAGCACCGACAAGGGCGACATAGAGACCGAAGCGGTATTCCTGTGCCTGGGTCACTCCGCCCGCGACAGCTTCGAGATGCTGAACAGGCTGGGTGTGCCCATGACGCGCAAGCCCTTTTCCGTTGGCGCGCGCATCGAACACTCCCAGGCGTGGCTCGACCGCGCCCAGTACGGGCGTTTTGCCGGCCACCCCGCCCTGGGCAGGGCGGACTACAAGCTTTCCGCCCGCTGCCCCGACGGCAGGGGAGTGTACACTTTCTGCATGTGTCCCGGCGGGCAGGTGATCGCTTCCGCGTCCGAGGAGGGCGGCGTGGTCACCAACGGCATGAGCGTGTTCGCCCGCGACGGCGTCAACTGCAACTCCGCCCTGCTCACCGACGTCCGCCCCGAAGACTTTCCCGAAAGCGCGGGCGTGCTGGCGGGCATGGAGTTCCAGCGATTTTGGGAAAAGGCGGCGTACGAGGCGGGCGGCGCATACAGGGCGCCCTGCCAGAAGGTGGGCGACTTCCTAAACGGCGTGCCGTCAAAGGGCGCGGGGGACGTAATGCCCTCCTACCGCCCCGGAGTGAACTGGACGGACCTGGGCAGGTGCCTGCCCGGGTACGCGCTTAACAATCTTAAGTTCGGCATCACCGAATTCGAGCGCAGGATAAAGGGCTTTGCCGCCCCCGGCGCGTGCCTGACGGGCGTCGAGACCCGCTCCAGTTCCCCCGTCAGGATACTGCGCGACCCGGTCACGCTGCAAAGCGGCGTCAGGGGCGTGTATCCCGTGGGTGAAGGCGCAGGTTACGCGGGAGGCATCACCTCCGCCGCCGTGGACGGCATCCGCTCCGCGCAGGAGTATCTGAAATAGCCCGGCAAATGCGCGCCGTCCGCGTCTGTTTTCTCTTGAAATCCATGTTAAATTAGCGTATAATACTTCCCGGAATAAATTCGGGGAGTGTTTTTATTATGAAGCGTATAGGCGTTTTGACCAGCGGCGGAGACGCGCCAGGCATGAATGCCGCCATCAGAGCGGTAGTCAGGACCGCGCTTATGAACGGCATGAGCGTGGTCGGCTTCAAGCGCGGCTACAACGGCATGCTCATGCGTTCGCTGTCCACCAGCGACGACTACATCGAAATGAACGCCCGCAGCGTGTCCGGCATCATCCACAAAGGCGGCACGGGGCTCATGACCGCCCGCTGCCTGGACTTCCACAAGCTCGAAGTGCAGAAGCAGGCTGTCAGGAACGCCCGGGCGCTGGATATCGAAGGCATGGTGTGCATAGGCGGCAACGGCACCTTCAAGGGCGCCGAGGCGTTGAACGCCCTGGGGCTGCCCACCATAGGCGTGCCCGCCACCATAGACAACGACCTGGCGTATACCGACTTTACCATAGGTTTCGACACCGCGCTCAACACCGCCGTGGAAGCCGTCAACCGCATCCGCGACACCGGCGACGCCCACGAGCGCGCCTCCATAGTCACCGTAATGGGCCGCGACTGCGGCGATCTGGCGTTGTACACCGCGCTTGCCTGCGGCGCCGAGGCGGCGATAATCCCCGAGGTCAAGTGGAGCGTGGAAAAACTGGGCGATATGGTGCACCGCGGCGTGATCTCCGGCCAGCGCTCCATGATACTTGTGTTCGCCGAGGGCGCCAGCCGCTCCATGGTGGAAAGCCTGGAAGAACTTGAAGCCAAATATCCCAAACTGCACATATTCGGCGAAAGGATACTCTCCGACCAGCTGGCGGAGATAATCGAGGAAGTGTCCGGCCACGAGACCCGCGCCACCGTGCTGGGCTACACCCAGAGGGGCGGCTCCCCCACCGCCAACGACCGTATCCTCGCCACCCGCACGGGCGCTTACGCGGTCAAACTGCTCAGCCAGGACATCGGCGGCAGGGCGGTCGGCGTAAGGGGCAGCGACCTTATAGACGTGCCCATCGAGGACTGCATGAAGGGCTCTACCTTCGATCCCGACCTGTTCGAGCTGGTGGGAGTGACCGGCTACATCAAAAAGTAATGCCTGAAATACAGATAACCGGCGTAACAAACGAATTCAAAGGCGTGGGGCGGCTGGATGGCAAAGCGGTGTTCGTGCCGGACGCCCTGCCCGGCGAAACGGTGGACATCGCCGTAAAACAGGAAAAACCGACCTACATCATAGCGGAAAATCGGGGGGTGCTCACGGCATCCCCCTTTCGGCATGCGCCCGCCTGTCCGTATTACGCCTCCTGCGGGGGCTGCGCCTGCCTGCACGCGGAGTACGCCCATACGCTGGAGCTGAAAAGGCAGAACGTGCTCGCCGCTCTGAACCGCATAGGCGGGCTGGGGCTCGAAACGATAGACCCCTGCCTCCCCTCTCCCCTCACGGAAGGCTACCGCAACAAGGCGGAGTTCGCCGTTGAAAACGGTCGGGCAGGCTTCCGCAGGGAAGGCGAAAAGCATGTGACCGACATAGACCGCTGTCTCCAGATAAGCGAAAACATGAACCGCGCCTGGGCGTTCGTGAAGCCCCCGGCGGTCAGGGCAAACGCCGCGGGCGTCGTGCTCAGGGAAAACCACAGGGGCGAACTTATGCTGGTCGTGTGCGTGAACATCCCCTCCTCCGCGGCGGAAAAGCTGTGCAGGGCCGCGTTTGACGCGCTGGACAGCGTGACCTCCTGCTTTATCTGCCGGCTGAACCCCCGCCCCGCCCACGCGCTGGACGGGCAGGTGACCCACGTCTGCGGTGAAAAATACCTGACCGACCGCTTAAACGGGCTTGATTTCCGCATGGCTCCCCAGGCGTTTTTCCAGATCAACCGCCTGCAGGCGGAAAACGTGTACCGCCTGGCGCTCGCCGGCCTTGTTCCAGGCGAAAAGGTGTGCGACATTTACTGCGGCGCGGGCACCATAAGCCTGAGCGCGGCCAAACAGGGCGCCCGGGTCACCGGCATCGAGATCGTGCCGGAAGCGGTAATAAACGCCCGGGAGAACGCGCGCATAAACGGCGTTTCCGCCGAGTTCATCGCCGGAAACGCCGCCCTGATGTATCCGCCCCTGCTTAAGACCCGCGCTTTCGACCGTGTGATAGTGGACCCGCCCCGCCGAGGCCTGGACGAAAAGGTGCTTTCCGCCCTCGTCTCCCACCCCGCGCCGCGCCTGTCCTACGTATCCTGCGACCCCGCGACCCTGGCGCGGGACCTGAAAAAGCTCAAAGAGGTATATTCCATCGATTCCGTCACTCCCGCCGACATGTTCCCCGGCACGGGGCATGTCGAGACGGTAGTATTGATGTCAAGGAAATATAACAGAGGTTCCGAAAAGGCCTGAAATATGGGCATTTGAAGGATTTTGCCATCAGTAAGAGCGTGGATAAGTTTCCACAGAGCGAAAGGGCAAAAACGAAGAAATCCACTGCTGTAACTCTCGTTTCGCTATCGAGGACTAAAATCGGAGATTGAGACTCTCGTTTTGTTGTCATTCGAGGGTTTTTGAGAGACTGAGACTCTCGTTTCGTTGTCATTCGAGGGTTTTTGAGAGACTGAGACTCTCGTTTCGTTGTCATTTCGGACTGTAACTGTAGTTTCGCTGTACGAATAAAGAAGAAAGGGATAATTCGGGATTTAAGGAGATTGAGAAGTGGCAGGAAAGAAAAGAAAGGCCTATCTGATCATCACTGCTATACTTTTGTTTATGGCAGTTACTGTGTATTTCTTTCAATTCAGTCAGTACGGTTATCTGATGACCGTTCCTTACAGACCTGCTTTCACGGAGATCGCCGGTCATGTTTACATCAATAAAAACAATGCGCGGGATCATCAGGAAATACTTGACTTGATCGAACAGGCTAAGGATCGTGTCAGGACATTTTTCGGGGACTTGCGCTTTTGGGACGAGACGGTTTTTATAATCTGTGATGATGAACGGCTGACCAGAAAGCTTGGCGAAGACCATGCTGCTGTCACCATTTCCTTCCCTTCTGAAAAGCACTATATCTGTGTGTCAAACGAATATCTAGAGCTGGACATTCTGGCACACGAGATCTCACACGCAGAATTGCGCGCACGTCTCACAGCCAAAGCTCAGGGAAAAATACCGACGTGGTTCGATGAAGGGCTCGCTTTACAGAACGACTACCGGGAGAGATACAGTGAAACGCAATGGATCGCGCAGACCGACAATGGAAATAACACGGTTGCTCTTGAGGATATGGACACCCCGGCAGAGTTCTATGCGGGGGAAGCGGAGGACAGGCGTTTCCG
>JAFWUC010000061.1 GCA_017518705.1 Clostridia bacterium | reverse complement strand
GGTCATCGCGCTGATGACGGCGCGCTGGGTGACCAGCTGATCCTTAAGGCGCAGGCGCGCTTCCATGTCTTCGGGCAGTGAGTCAAACGGTCTGTCCGCGTTTTCCAGCGTTTGCTTAAGCTGCGCGTCCAGAGCGCCGAGCGCGCGGATGTCGCGGGAATGCGCGCCGAAGCGGCTCATGGCTGCGCGGAATGTGTCTGCTGTTTTCTGGGGATCCCCGGAAAAAGCCAGGCCGCTAAGCGCCTCCGTTGTCTGCTTAAGCAGCGTTTCGGGATCCTGCACGGGTTCGAGCCTGCTGATATAAGCGATATGCCTGGCGGCGCGCATGGAACCCACCTGGGTGGCGTTGAGCGCCGAGCCGCCGGGGCGGTACGCGCCGAAGGTGCCGGCAGCTTCTCCCGCGGCGTACAACCCCGGGATGTTAGTCTGCCAGTCGGTGTCCACCGCCACGCCGCCGTTATGGTGCTGGGCGCATACGCGTATCTCCAGCATTTCGGTCTCCAGGTCTATGCCGTGGGACCTGTAAAGCTCCACCGCGGGGGCGTTCATGCACATAAGCCGCCCGAAAGGAGTGTCCTGCGTGGCGCCCGTCTTTTCCAGATATGCTTTCGCCTCGCCGTCCAGGTTGGACAGGTCACGCGCCAGGGGCGAAGGATCGCGCCTGAAATCCAGGTACACTTTCCGCTCTTTGGAGTTTTCGGCTTGGACAAGCAGGTCTATACGCGAGGAACCGCCGGTCTTTCTCACGTCGAAGGGCCACTCGTAGCCTTTAAGGAACGCGCGGCGCACGCCCTCCATGGGGTCGTCCGGGAAGGCGTCGATAAGGAACTCGTGCTCTTTACCGTCTTCATCCACGGATACATAGCGAGGGAGCACCTGCTGATAGCTGCCTGACAGGTTCCAGCGGAACTTTACGGAGGCGATGCCGTACTGCCACTGGTGCAGGTTGCTCATGCGCGCGCCCGCCTGCGCGGCCATGCCCGTCATGCCCTGCTGGCTTAACGGGTACACCGACGAGTCATATATCTGCGCAGGTCCGCCCGTAGCCAGTATAACGTGGGCGGCGGCGAACAGGCGCAGCCTGCACTCGGTCCGGCTGTACGCCAGAACTCCGGCGATCCGGCCCGAATCCCTGATCAGCGCGAAAGCCGTCCAGCCGTCGAACATGGGGATGCCGAGGCGCGTAACTTCCTTTTCCAGCGCTTCGGTCATCTTTCTGGAGGTGAGCGGTCCGGCGGAAGTAGCGCGCCCCCGGGTGTCATGGTCCGTGCGGTAGCCCACGAATTCGCCGTATTCGTTGGTGGGGAAATCCACTCCCAGCTGGCTGAGCTTGAAAAAGCACTGCGCGGAGCCTGCCGCCTCGCACAGCGCCGTGTCACCGTTTACGCCCTCGGAGAGCAGCGTCCGGGCCATATCGTACACCGAATCCGGCTTGTCCCCGGCCAGAGAGAGCTTGTAATACGTCTGCTTGTCGCTGCCCGCGTTGCGGGAAGTGCCCCGGTTGATCCCGTCCGTGACTATGCACAGGTCCGTTTCGCCCAGGCACTTAAGCCAGTGGGCCGCGTTGAGCCCCGCGCAGCCGGAGCCGATGACCACGGTGCGGTATACGCAGGTCTCGATATCTGTCTGTCCGACGCGCATGTCAAAGTCTCCTTATGTGGAAGCCGCCGTCCGCGTTCAATACCTGGCCCGTCGTGAAGTCCAGCAGCCCGGAGCAGCACGCCGCCACCATGTCCGCCACGTCCTTTGGCTGGCCGAAGCGTTTTATCGGGGTCAGGCCGCCCGCGATCAGGTTTTCGTATTTTTCGTGCACGACCTTGGTCATGTCCGTATTGATTATGCCGGGGCGTATCTCGAACACGGGGATGCCGGCTTCGGCCAGCCTGTCCGCGAAAAGCAGCGTCACCATGCCGATGCCGGCTTTGGATATGCAGTATTCGCCGCGGCTGGTCGAGGAGGTGTAGGCGGACATGGAGCCGATGTTTATGATGCGGGGACTGTAGTCTTGAAGCCCCTTCTGTTTCAGCTCAAGCATGAGTTTTGCCGCCGCCTGGCACATGAAGAAAGTGCCTTTCAGGTTTACGCCCAGCACTTCGTCGAAGCTCTCTTCCGTGGTCTCGAGTATGTCGCGTCTGACTCTCGGAGCCATGCCCGCGTTGTTCACCAGCACGTCAAGGCGCCCGAAGCGGCGCATTATTTCGCTGAAAAGGTTTTCACGCTGTGAAGCGTCGGCGATGTTGCAGCCTATGTATACCGCGTTTTCGGGCAGCTCCGCCGCGGGAACGGGGCGGGTGCCGGAGTATACGACCCGATAACTTTCCGTTTCGAGCTTCTCGGCGATGCCGCGGCCTATGCCGCGGGTGGAACCGGTGACTAAAGCGATCCTCATTTGAGCGCCTCCAGGGAATAGATTTGGCGGTCGCGTACGATGCAGCCCGCCGGACTGCCTGCCCGCAGCAGCCGGGCGCAGCCGCCGCAGGTCACGCAGGGCGCGTCAAGCGACTTTCCGGACAGGATCTTGTTCGGGAAATCCGGGTCGGCAAACGCCATTCGCCCGAAGCCCGCCATGGCGCAGGACCCCTGCTCGATCATGCCCGCTGCCAGCTGGGGCGCGAACTGCCTGAGATACGAAAACGCGCTGCCGATGACGGGCAGTCCGGGGTAGGCGCGCTGTATCTCGCCCACGCAGCGCATCATGCGGTCGACTCCCGTAAAGGGATGCTCGTCCGGCACGTAGTTGCCACGGTCGTAGGGGCGGTTGACGTGGGGATTTTTGTAGGGGTTGCCGATAGTGATGTTCAGTATCGGTATATCCATCTCGTTTTTGAGTATGCCGACCAGCTGTTTGCCTTCCTCCAGCCAGGGGGTCAGGCCGCCGTCAGGCTTTACGCCGAAACCGTAGGGATAGGGGAACCCGTCGTACACGTTCAGGCGGCTGGTCAGGAAGAAATCCCCCGTAATATTCGCCCGCGCCGCCCGGTATGCGTTGAGCAAAAAGCGGATGCGGTTCTCAAAACTGCCGCCGTAGGCGCCCGGACGGGTGTAGGCGGACAGCAGCTCGCAGGCCAGGTAACGGTGGCAGCATTTCACGTCCATGCCGTCAAAGCCGGCAGCCTGCGCCAGGCGGGCGGTCTCTCCGAAGCGCTCCTCGTAGGCTTTGAGCCGGTCGTCCGACAGGATGCAGCTTTCAGGCAGGGGAGTATCCTCAAACAGGGGATTGTTATAGGCGATCAGCGGTTCTGGACAGCCGTGCGGCTTGGAGTAGCGCCCGGAATTTGTGGCCTGCATGACGAGCACAGGGGCGTAGCCGTTCTGTTTAAGCCCCGCTTCCCTGATCTCGGATACAAGGCGCTTAAAGTCGTCCAGATTGTCCCTGGTGAGCATAAGCTGGTGAGCGCTGGCGCGCACTTCGGGTGCGGTGGCCACGGCTTCGAACCATATGAGCCCCGCGCCGCCCCGGGCAAAACGCAGGTAGCGGCGCACGGTAAGCTCGCCCGGACTGCCCGATCCGGTGCCGTCGGTGCCTTCCATGGGCTGCAGCGCGATGCGGTTATGCGCAGTGAACGCGCCGATCTTAAGCGGGGCTTTCAGTACGTCCGTGTTTTCGCTGCGGGGCAGGGAAATGCCCAGGGCATCAGCGGTGTTTTCTATGTCCGTCCAGGATCGGTAGTGAAACGTTTCGTGCGGCATGGGGAGCCTCCCGGTACTGTTGAAAGATCAACATAATACTTGATTTACGTGCCCGTTTATAATATCATATTTACCGTAAATTGGCAATTCACAGGAGACGAAAAACCATGCTGAAAGTGGGCATAATCGGCTGCGCGGGCCATTACGGACTGGCTCTGGACAGCGCGGACAAGAATCATACGTGCGATATAACGGCCGTTGCTTCCCCGAAGGACGGAACGGACGACACGTCGCTCAGGATAGTCGCCGCAAGGAGGAATATACCGTTCTACGAAGACTGGCGGGAAATGATCGACATTGAGAAGCCGGACATGGTCGAAGTCGACACCCGCTACGACCGCCACGCGGCAGTAGCAACTGAGTGCCTGCGCAAGGGCTGCGGGGTGTACTGCGAAAAGCCTCTGGCCACGACTTTGGAAGACCTGGAAATGCTGAAAAAAGCGTACCCGGCGTCCGGCAAACCGCTGGGGGGCATGTTCAACCTGCGCTGGTCAAGCTGGTTTTTGGGCGTGAAACGGGCGATAGAGGCGGGAGAGATCGGAGAGATCCGCCTTATCCACGGCCAGAAAAGCTATAAATTCGGCACGCGGCCGGAATTCTTCAGGCACCGTGACCAATACGGCGGCCTGATCCCCTGGGTCGCGATACACGCCCTGGACTGGTGCCTGGCGCTGGGCGGGAAGTGTTTAAGCGTCTCAGCGCTGCAAAGCGCCCGCGTCAACAGAGGCTGGGGCGAGACCGAGATGAGCGCGGTGATACAGATGGAACTGGAAAATCAGGTGTTCGCCACGGTGTCGGCGGATTACTTCCGTCCCGCAGGCGGCGCGCGCCACGACGACGACCGCATACGTGTAACGGGCACGAAAGGCATGATAGAGGTCATCGACGGCACGGCATGGCTGGAAAACGACGGACCCAGCCGCGCCATAAGCCTGCCCGAGCCCGGAGACGCCTTCGGGGAATTCGTGAAAGCCATAAATGCGGGAACTGCGGACCGCTTTGCGGCGGATGCGCTCGAAAGCACCCGCATAGCGCTGCTGGCGCGTGAAGCGGGAGACAAAAAGTGTACGCTCAGGGCGGACTAAATGCGGAAAAACCAACCGGAATAACCGAGAACCGCCGCCGGCTTTCGGCCGAGAGCGTTATCATGGGGAATACCGTTCCTATTTAGGTAAAAATAAACGATGATCCCGCTGGCATACACCGGCGGGATCATCGTTTCGTTTCCGAACCTGACGCGGGACGGGAGCGGGTCAAGCTTTTATCGGGAAGCGGTGTTTATTTGTCCGCACCGCGCTTTTTAAGGCGGGCGAACCACCCGCCAAGGCCGCTTTGTCTGACTGCGGGCTCCGGAGCGTCTATCTCCAGAATGTGCCAGCCGACGGCGTTGTACACGGTGGTGTCGCCATAGGTGAAGGACTGGGGCAGCCGGTCGCCGTAGCTCTGATGCACGTGACCGTGTATGAAGTATTTGGGGTGGAACTCGTCCATCAGTTTCACGAAGCACTCGAAACCGCGATGGGCGTTGTCCGGCGCGTCGCCGTAACCCCGGGGCGGGGCGTGGGTGATCACTATGTCGACTCCGCCCGCCCTTTTTATCTTGCGGGACGCGCGCCTTATGCGGGCGCGCATTTCCTTTTCGTTGTACTGATAGGGACCGGGGTTGTAGCGGATGCAGCCGCCCAGCCCCAGTATCCTGAGACCGCCGAAGTTGATAATAGTGTCTTCGGCGCTGTCGCAGCCTTCGGGGGGATAATTCTCATAGCCGGAGTCGTGGTTGCCGTGCACGTAAAACAGAGGTTTTCCGCTCATGGTGACCAGAAACTCCAGATATTCCTGCTTCAGATCGCCGCAGGACAGTATGCAGTCGATGCCGCTTAAGCGGCCCGGCTGATAGTAATCCCACAGGTATTTGGCTTCCTCGTCGGCTACGAGCAGAATTTTCATAACGTGCTTTCCTCGGTCTCGGGCGGTATGGTGTCGCGGTGGACGCCCAGCAGCCTTACCAGGTTGCGGGACTGGGGCAGCAGTTCGTCAAATTCGGGGATGTGCCCTTCCACATTGTCGTTCAGCCAGTCCATGCGCATGAGTTCGTCGGGCGTGAAGCGATGGGTGCCGTCGCTTATCTCGTTGCCGTTCTGATCCGTCAGAGGGCAGAGGAACGGGTCTATCGCTTCCGACGTAATGCCGCTTTTAAGTATCCCGGCCAGCGTTTTGAGGCCGCGGGGCAGGCTTTCGTCCAGGTCCACGTTGACCATGCCCGCGCTCAGGCCCCACCAGTCGTTCACGGCGCGCCGGCTGTCACGGGCGGCTTCTATGCCGCCGGCCTGCAGCGCGCGTATGGTCTTGTCGTAGAACACGCCCCAGTTGCAGCGGGGGGAGGCAAGGGGACGCATGATCCCGTTTTCTACGAAATATGTGCCCTGGTGCCAAACCAGCTGGGAATCGGCGCCGTCCCTGTCCCGGTTGCTGATCACGTCTATGCCTGTGTCCAGCAGTTCCTGCACCGGATTGCCCTCAAGGCAGCTCCACTTAAGGCAGACCTTTGCCCGGGGATTGGTGAGCCGCGCGCCCAAGGCGAATGCGTTGATGGCGCACACGGTGCCCACTATTGGATAGTTGGCCACATAGCCTATCCTGTCGCCCCGCGCCATGGCGCCCGCGATGGCTCCGGCTATGTACTTGCTTTCGTAGATACGGCAGTAGTAGCCCCGCACCTCCGCGTAGGCGAGGGAGAGGGAGCAGTTGTAAACAGCCACGTTCTTATGCTCCGCGGCGACTCTGCGGCAGGCGTCTATCAGGTTGGGAGTGGTGGCGAATATCACGTTCGCGCCGTCTGAGACTGCCTGTTCCATGCAGCCCGCGGCATCGCCGCGGGTCAGGTAACTGCTCACGGTGAGATCCGGGTAAGCCCGCTCCTTCAGGTAGTTTTCGCCCTGCTTGTGGGCTGACGCCCAGGGACTGGTGGCGGGGTCAAAATCGTATATGAACGCCGCGTGCAGCTTGTCAGAGCCGAGTATGCGCTCGATCAGGCTTTTTTCCTTGACTACGGGCTCGGAGCTGAAGGAGATGGGACTGCCCTGGGCCAGCAGGCGGATGTCCGGCCAGACGGCGGCGAGCGTTTTGTGCAGCTCCTCGTTGGTCATGTCCCGCATTTCGGCAAACGGATGCACTTCCATATACGTAAGCAGCGCGTCGGCGGCGGTGATGGGCAGCTTTTCGGTGTTCAGGCGTTCGAACTCGCCGGAAAAACGCATGAACTCGCCGGCAAAATCGCGCCTGAACGCTTCGCCCCACACCTGCCCGGGCTCGAAACCGAGGGCGGCCTGCAGACGGGCGTACCCGCCCGAAACGGAGAAGGACACGGTGTACAGCGCGCTGCATTTGTAGAAATCCATGAATTCGTAATACAGCTTGACCGCCGGGTCGTCGGAGGGGTCGGGCAGCAGGCGGGTGACCTGACCCTGGATGCTGGATGCCTCAAGGCTCCGCATTACGCTTACCCGCTTGTGGCCTTCCTGCACGTAGAAGTTGCCCATGTATTCGTAGCAGATTATGGGGGTGGTTATGCCCTGGTCGAACTGGGACGCGCACAGGTTGACCCATTTGGAGCCGAACTCGGTGTTTATGTCGATAAGGGGCATGAAGTTCCCCGCAAAGGCGGCTTTTCGCCCTTCCGCCCAGGTGCCGGTGATGCGGTTTATGGGTATGTCGATTATGCCCAGTTCCTGGGTGGCGGAAGCTGCGGAGGATTTAAGTATGTTTTTCAGCACCGCGGGATAGGGCGATATGCCTTTTGCCATGCAGGCGCTGAAGTATTTTTTGCCTTGCCGAAGGGCGCTGTAATATTGGTCTACGGCTTCGCTTTGATAGGACATTTATTCTCCTCGATCTTTTGATTTAAAAACGTTTTTTGGCTTTGTCGGCTTCGCCCGCGTTGGCGGTGGCCGCCTCCCGGTCTTTGAGCATTTCTTCCACGGTCTTCGTGTGCAGCCGCGCCGCGCCTTCGGTCACGATGGGAGGGATGAACGTGCCGTTTGCCTTGCTTTCGGCGATGCGCCGCTTGGCTTTTTCGATCTCTTCGGCGTACTGTGGCAGCCACTCGGCTTCTTCTATGAGCAGCTCGTCCACCATCTGGTATATGGCATCGGGTTCGCAGGCGGCGCCGGTCAGAGGATCCATGAGCATGGCCTGCCTCAGCAGCTTTATGTCGCCCCTGACCGCGGCTTCCACCGCCAGGCGCTGCACGCTCACGTTGGAATTGCAGCACGCCGCGCAGCCCAGGGGCAGGTCGCCCACCCTGGGGATGCTTATGCCGTTGCCGTCCACGTAGCCGGGCACTTCCACGATGCAGTCGTCGGGCAGGTTGGTGATGGTGCCGTTGTTGACCACGTTGAAGTGACCGCGGTAGACACGGCCGTTCTCCAGGCCTTCGATTATGTAGCTGCCGTGCTCGGAGGAGCGCTTGTCAGCCTTGTACTCGAATGGCGGCTGCTTCAGCCAGTTGGGGAAGTCGGTCTCGAACCAGTTGCGGCCTTCGTTGCACACCCTGAGATACCCGCCCGTTTCGCCGTTTATCCAGCTGCCCAGGTCGATATACTTGAGGATGTTCTGGGTGTGCTTCCTGTACCAGGGCACGTACTCGGACAGATGGCCGTTTGACTCGGTGGAAAAGTATCCGAAATGGCGCATCATGTCGATCCTGACCTTCTCCGTGCGGGCGATGTCGGGATTCGCCTCCAGCGCCGCCAGGAGCTTGTCATTCAGGTCGACGCCGTTGTGCTTTACGGAAATATACCAGGTCATGTGGTTGATGCCCGCGCAGATGATGTCGATCTCCTCTTTTTTGTAGCCCAGCGCGTTTGCGATGAGCTGGTGGCCGCCCTGCACGCCGTGGCACAGGCCCACGGTGGGCACGCCGCCGTACTTGTTGCAGTACCAGGTCACCATGGCGCAGGGGTTGGAGTAGTTGAGCAGCATGCAGCCGGGCAGGGCGACCTCTTTGATGTCTTTGCAGAAGCCCTCGAAAGCGGCTACGTCCCTCTGTCCGTACATGATGCCGCCCGCGCACAGGGTGTCACCCACGCACTGGTCCACGCCGTAGCGGAGGGGAACTTCGATATCCTTCGTGAACGCCTCCAGCATGCCTATGCGCACGCAGCTGATAACGTATTTGGTGTCTTTGAATGCCGCGCGCCTGTCAAGGGTAGACTGTATTTTGATGTCCAGCCCGTTTGCTTCTATGTCCCTCTGGCACAGCTGCGTGACCATGTCCAGGTTGTTCTGATTTATGTCCGTGAACGCGACCTCGATGTTCCTGAACTCCGGCACGGTCAGTATGTCCGCCAGCAGCCGCCGGGTAAAGCCTATGGAACCGGCTCCGATAAACGCTATTTTCATAATGCTCCCGCCGCAGCGGCAACGGCTCTCGGGAAAGGAACGGGCACCGCTCAGTTTTTGCCCGCTTCGAAAACGCTCTTGCCACATTTTAACACAATATCAACGCTTATACAAGCTCAAGCCCAAAACAATGCTGGTGACTTTTTTGCGGCTGAAGCGTATAATATCATAAAGCGAATAAACGCCAGTGAGTGGGAAAGGAATATGATATGAACTACGACGTCAAAGCAAACAAAGTGACCGGACTTAATATCGCCTACATAGGCGGCGGCAGCCGCGGCTGGGCGTGGGGCTTTATGAAAGACCTGGCGAACGACCCGCAGATCTGCGGCACCGTGCGCCTGTACGATATTGACCGGGAAGCCGCGCTCAGGAACGAGACCATCGGCAACAAGATCAGCGCGCATCCCGACGCCAGATCCCGCTGGAAATACACCGTGGCGGACAGCCTTCAGCAGGCGCTGACCGGCGCGGACTTTACTGTTATAAGCATACTGCCTGCCAGCTTTAAGGAAATGCGCAGCGACGTGCACGCGCCCGAGCGCCTGGGCATCTACCAGCCCGTGGGCGACACGGTGGGTCCCGGCGGCTTCATTCGCGCGGTAAGGACCATACCCATGTACCGGGAGATCGCCAAAGCGATACGCGACTACGCTCCGGACACCTGGGTGATAAACTACACCAACCCCATGACGCTGTGCGTGCGCACGCTGTACGAGGTGTTCCCCGAGGTCAAGGCTTTCGGCTGCTGCCACGAGGTGTTCGGCACCCAAAAGCTGCTGTGCGCCATGCTGAAGGAGAACACGGGCATAGAGGCGGAAAGGCACGAACTGTACACCACCGTCACCGGCATCAACCATTTCACCTGGCTCACGAGTGCGTCCTACAAGGGCATAGACCTCATGCCCATGTACCGGGAATTCGCGGCGAAATACTGGGAAGAAGGCTTTGACGAGGGCGGCGACCTTAACTGGATGAACTCCAGCTTCCGCTGCGCCCAGAGGGTCAAGTTCGACCTGTTCCTGCGCTACGGCGCCATCGCGGCGGCGGGCGACAGGCATCTTGCCGAGTTCGTGCCCAGGTGGTACACCATGACTCCCGAGACGGTCACAAAGTGGAAGTTCGGCCTGACCACAGTGGACTGGCGTGAAAACGACCTTGTGAAGCGGCTCCAGCGCAGCGACGACCTTATCAGCGGCAAGGAGCAGATCGACCTGACGCCTTCCGGAGAGGAAGGCCACCTGCTGCTCAAGGCGCTGCTGGGGCTGGGAGACCTGGTGAGCAACGTGAACGTGCCCAACCGCGGCCAGTGCCCCGACCTGCCCCTGGGCGCTATGGTGGAGACCAACGCGCTGTTCGGGCTCGACCGCATCCAGCCCGTGTACGCGGGCAATATGCCCAAGGGCGTGCTGCCCCTGGTGACCCGCCACGTGCAGAATCAGGAGAACGCGCTGCGCGCCATACTGGACGGCGACAGGAAGCTGGCACTGGACACGTTCATGAACGACCCGCAGATGGGCAATGTGGGGCTGGAGGACGGAGAAAAGCTGTTTGACGACATGCTTGACGCCCAGAAAGCTTACGTGCCCGAAGGCCTGATAAAATAAGACCCGAAATACAAAAGCACAGCCCGGACGGACCGGGCTGTGCTTTTGTGTGCGCCGGAAGATCAGATATCGTATACCCTTTCGTCGTCGGCGTATATGCGCCTGCCTTCACGGGCGGAGAGGTAGCACATGAGCACCAGCCTCAGGCAGTTGCGGGCTTCCCGGGCATCGGCCACCGCGGGACCGCCGTGCAGGAACTCGGCGAAGGGCTTTGCCTGCGCTGTCAGGCGCTCGCCGTGGGACCTGGGGCTGGGGATGCTGCTGGCAGTCCAGTCCGCGTCGCCTTCCCTGTACCACTTAAGGCCCTGAACGCCGGCGGGGCGGTGCAGGCGGCAGGCAGGATTGTCGCCGAAGTACTGCTGTATGGAGCCGCCGGACAGATAGACTTCCGTGGTTATCTCGGAAGCGGAACAGGTAAAGCACAGGCTTTGCTCGCAGATCAGCCCGCTCGGATAGCGGAACACCGCCACTGCGTTGTCGTTTTTTATGTCGGGATCGACCACGGTGCTCATTTCGCAGGTGACAGACTCGGGCATGCCGAACAGCCACAGCATCAGGTCGAAGGGATGGGAAGAGTCGTCCGCGAAAATGTCGCGGTTCATACGAGGGTCGTTGTGCCAGGTGTTCCTGAAGTCCGCCCACACGTGGGTGGGGAGCCCGTGACGGCGGCGGAACAGGCAGGGCTTGCCCAGTTCACCGGACTCGATCAGCCGTTTGATCTCAATATTCTGGGGGTCGACGCGCATCTGCCAGCCCATGGTGAGGCGCACGCCCGCCTTTTCCACGGCGGCGACTATGCGTTCTGCCTCCGCCATGGTGAGCGCCATGGGTTTGTACAGGATAATGTCTTTGCCGGCTGATGCGGCCTTTTCCGCAAGCTCCGCATGAAAAGCGGTCTCGGAGGTGATCACCACGGCGTCTATGCCGCTGCCAAGCAGCTCGTCAAGGTCACCGTACGCCCTGGTGCGGAGCTTTTCAGCGCCTTCCTTAAGCCTTTGAGGATCTCTGTCCCATGCGCCCGCGATCTCCACATCCAGCGCCTTGTTTTCGTTCCATTCTTTCCCGAAAGAGAAAACGTGGCCGTGCGCCAGCCCCAGCACGCCGACTTTTTTCATGACGATACCTCCGTAAAAAAGTAAACAAAAAAGCGGACAGGAACGTTTATTCCTGCCCACTGCGCTATCGAGGTGACAGGATTTGAACCTGCGACCTTTTGGTCCCGAAGCTGTTTTGGTAAATCGCAAGATGTCAATAAAATAGGGAGATTTGGCGGTTTCATGATTTGTGTTTGACATCCATTTGACATCCAACGGACAGGTTTACTGTGTTTTCAGGCCGTCAAGGTAGGCGGTGAGGGCCTGTGTGGAGACGGCCTTTTGCTCTTCCGACAGGTGGGTGTAGATCTTCATGGTGACGGTTATGTCGCTGTGACCCAACAGGTATGCGGCGGTCTTGACATCCACACCGGCATTATACAGGAGCGTGGCGTAAGTGTGCCGCAGGTCGTGATAGCGCAGCGTAAACGTGGGCGGTGGTTCCGGTTCCTTATCCGTGCGCCGTCCGCGCTGGACGGGCGGTTCACCGCGCTCCATGCGGTTGACCACGGAATTGAAACGCTTGAGGCCGTCCGACACCACAGACTCCGTGAGGGGCTTTCCCCGGGGCGACAGGCACACGAACCCGCGCTTCACGGGGATGGCAGCCAGGGCGGCGTACAGATAGTCAGGGATGGGCAGGATACGCACGCCCGCCTCCGTCTTCGCCCGCTGTTCAATGACTATCTGATTGGAGTTTATAACGGCGGTCTGCCTGACGGTCAAAGTGCGTCCGGCCAGATCTACGGCGGACCAGTCCAGGGCCATCATCTCCCCACGCCTGAGCCCGCAGAAGAGCATGAGCAGCACCCAGAGCCCGGCGTAGTTCTCCGGCACGTTCCAATACTTAAGTATAAGCGTTATCTCCTCCGGAGTCAAGGCCCGGTGGGTGCCCTTCGTGTAGGAGGGGAGAGTGAGATCCTCGGCGGGATCGTCGGTTATGAGCTTGTTTTTGCGGGCCTTTTTGAACACCCGCTTCATGGCCTGCATGTATTTGTCCAGGGTGGAGAAGCTGCGTCCGGAGAGAGAGTTGAGCTCCGCCTGGAGATCTATTTCCCGAATGGAGTACAGCATGCGGTCACCCAGGGCAGACTTGAGCCGGTTGTACGGTACATCATCCTGGGTATGGTACAGTGGATTGACCTTTGTACGGTAGGCTCTGAGATATTCGTCCACCCACTCTGAGACGGTGAGGTGGGCGCTGTAAGGCGT
>JAFWUC010000060.1 GCA_017518705.1 Clostridia bacterium | reverse complement strand
CCTGCTCTACCGACTGAGCTACCGAGGCACATTACGATCCGGAAGGGGCTCGAACCCTCGACCTCCAGCGTGACAGGCTGGCATTCTAACCAACTGAACTACCGGACCACGTATGGGAACAACAGGGCTCGAACCTGTGACCCCTTGCTTGTAAGGCAAGTGCTCTCCCAACTGAGCTATGCTCCCGAGGCATCACCTTACGGCGACTTTTAGTATGATATCACCTTAGTGCCCATTTGTCAATACCCTTTTCAAAAAAATTTCGCTTGACGAAAACTTACAAAAATGCTTTAATGAAAAAAAGCATTTTGGGAGCGTATGCATGGCTTATTCCCGGGAAGAAACTGCGTGGCTGACGCTGTGGTGCCTGAAAGGCATGACGCCGCGCCGTTTCTACAACCTGCTCACCCAGGCAGGCGACCTAAGCGAAATAATCGAAGCTCCGGATGAGTTCAGGCCTCTGTTCGAGGAGGATATGTTCCGCCTGCTCAAACAGGCACTGGACGAAGGTCCGGACGCCCTTATCGGGAAACTGGACGAAGCGCACATCCGCTTCATCACACGGACAAGCGAAGACTATCCCCCGTCGCTGGAAAACATACCCGATCCGCCCGGAGTGCTGTTCGTCATGGGCGAAGGCCCCATAGAGGACGAAAAGACCTTCGCCGTGGTCGGCACCCGCCGCGCCAGCTATGACGGCAAAAAGGCCGCGAAGGAGTTTTCGTTCCAGTTGGCTCAAAAGGGCGTGACAGTGATAAGCGGACTGGCCCGGGGCATCGATACCGAAGCGCACCTGGCGGCGCTGGACGCGGGAGGCCGCACCATAGCGGTGCTCGGCAACGGGCTTAACACGGTCTACCCGCCCGAGAACGCCGAGCTCGCCCGGCGCATAGTGCAGTCCGGCGGGCTGCTGATAAGCGAGATGCCTCCCGGTGAAAGGCCTTCCAGGTATTCCTTTCCCGCGCGCAACCGCATTATCGCGGGCCTGAGCGCAGGCGCGCTGATCGTGGAAGGAGACATGGCTTCCGGCGCCATGATAACCGCTTCCTTCGCCCTTGAGTTTTCAAGGGAAGTGTTCGCCGTGCCGGGCTCCATATACCAGAGTCTCTCGGAAGGCCCCAATCACCTGATACAGAACGGCGCAGGCGCGGCGCTCTCTCCCTGGGACATACTCGAAGCAATGGGCTGGGGAGCGCGTCCCGCAAAAAAGCGCAGAAAGCAGACCCTGCCGGACATGGATGACGAGGAAAAGCTCATATACGAACAACTTAAAATAGAAGCAAAAAGTTTCGACGAGCTCACTCATTTAACAGGATTTTCCCCCGCGCAGCTGAATTCCCGCTTGACAACCATGCAGCTTAGGTCAATAATAATAAAGCTGCCGGGCAATCTGTACCGTCCGGCGTAAGATGGAGGTAAAGTTTTGAGCAATTATACTCTCGTGATAGTCGAGTCTCCCGCCAAAGCGCACACTATCGGCAGGTACCTGGGTAAAAACTACTGGGTCATCGCCTCCCAGGGGCACGTACGGGATCTGCCCAAGAGCCAGCTGGGCGTGGAGATCGAAAATAACTTTGAGCCGAAATATATCACCATTCGCGGCCGCGGAGATCTGATCGCAGACATTCGCCGGGAAGCCAAGGGCGCTAAAAAGATACTGCTCGCCACCGACCCTGACCGCGAAGGAGAGGCCATTTCCTGGCATCTGTGCACCCTTCTGGGGCTCGATCCCGCTTCTCCCTGCCGGATCGAGTTCAACGAGATCACCAAAAAAGCCGTAAAGGCCGCCCTGAGCGCGCCCAGGAGCATAAACCTGGAACTGGTGGACGCCCAGCAGGCGCGGCGCGTGCTGGACAGGCTGGTGGGCTACAAGATCAGTCCCATCCTGTGGGCAAAAGTGAAGAAGGGCCTGTCCGCCGGGCGCGTGCAGAGCGTGGCTACCAGGCTGGTAGTCGAGCGCGAGGAAGAGATCGACGCCTTCGTGCCGGAAGAGTACTGGCTCATTGACGCCGCGTTCCAAAGCGGCAAGACCCGCTTCGACGCCCAGTTCTGGGGCATAAACGGCGAGAAAAAGGATCTTAAGAACCGGCAGGATGCCGAACAGGTCGTTTCCCTGGTCGACGGAAAACCGTTCACCGTTTCGGATATAAAGACTTCCACCAGGTACAAGTCCCCTGCCGCTCCGTTCACCACCGCGTCATTGCAGCAGGACGCCAGCCGAAAACTGAACTTCACCGCATCCAAGACGATGCAGATCGCCCAGCAGCTTTATGAAGGCGTTGAGATCAAGGGCGAAGGCGCGATAGGTCTGGTGACCTACATCCGCACCGACTCCACCCGCATCTCCGACGAAGCCATCGCGCAGGTCAGAAGCTACATCTCGGACAATTACCCGGCCGAATACCTGCCCGACACGCCCAACGTGTACAGGGCGCGCCAGGGCGCTCAGGACGCCCACGAAGCGATCCGCCCCAGCGTTCTGGAATTGAGCCCCGACGCGATAAAGGCATCCCTGACGAGCGACCAGTACAAGCTGTACCGGCTCATATACAACCGGTTCGTGGCCTGCCAGATGACTCCCGCCGCCTACGATACCATGACTGCGGACATAACCTGCGGCACGGTCACTTTCCGTCACAGCAGCCAGAAAAAGAGTTTTTCCGGCTTTACTGCCGTATATGAGGAAGGCACCGACGACGACAGCGCCGAGAAGAGCGGGCGCATCCCCAAGCTCAGCGTTTCCGATGCGTGCCAGGCGCTGGAGATCACCCCATCCCAGCACTTTACCCAGCCTCCCGCCCGTTACACCGAGGCGCTGCTGGTGAAGACGCTGGAAGAAAAAGGCATAGGCCGCCCCTCCACCTACGCGCCCACCATCTCCACCATCCTGGGCAGGGGCTACGTGGCGCGGGAGAAAAAGCGCCTGTACCCCACCGAGCTCGGCAAGATTGTCACCAACGTCATGAGCAAGGCATTCCCCGACATCGTCGATACCGAATTCACCGCCCAGATGGAGACCCAGCTGGACGAGATCGCCGAGGGCGAGCTCAAGTGGCAGAACGTGATCGGCGGTTTCTACTATCCCTTTGAAAAAGAGCTTTCGGAAGCTGAAAAACAGCTGGAAAAAGTGGAGATCACTCCTGAAGTCAGCGATGTGCCATGCCCCAACTGCGGCGCCATGCTGGTGTACCGCCGCGGGCGTTTCGGCAAGTTCCTGGCCTGCCCCCGTTTCCCGGAGTGCCGCTATACCCAGACCCTGCTCACCTACATCGAAGCGCCCTGCCCCAAGTGTGGCAAGCGCCTGATCGAGAGGATCAACAAAAAAGGCCGTAAATTCTACGGCTGCGAAGACTACCCCGCCTGCGATTTCGTGTCCTGGGACATGCCCGTCAAGGAAGCCTGCCCCAAGTGCGGCGGCTATATGACGCTCAAGTACCTGCGCGGCGGCGCCACCGCCCGCGTGTGCCAGAACGAGAGCTGCCGCTACCGCGAAGAGATCAAGTCCGAAGACGCCGATGAATGAGTTCGTCACCATAGTGGGCGCCGGCCTGGCGGGCAGCGAAGCCGCCTGGCAGCTGGCAAAGCGGGGACACCGGGTCAGGCTGGCGGAAATGAAGCCCAAGTGCTTCTCCCCCGCCCACCAGTCCGAAGGCTTTGGGGAACTGGTGTGTTCCAATTCCCTCAAGGCGGATTATCTTTCCAACGCCTCCGGCCTGCTCAAAGCGGAGATGCGGCAATTTGACAGCCTGATACTGAAGGCTGCCGTTGCCTCAAGGCTGCCCGCCGGCGGCGCGCTGGCAGTGGACAGGACCGCTTTCAGCGCGTATATCACCGAAGCGCTTTCCTCTCATCCCCTGGTCGAGGTCGTACGGGAAAGGATCGACGATATCCCGCCCGAGCCTGCCGTCATCGCCACCGGCCCGCTTACCCACGAGGCGCTGTCCGACAGCATCAAAGCGTTGCCCGGCTTTTCGCAGATGCATTTTTTCGACGCGGAAGCCCCCATCGTGACCCTGGATAGCCTTGATATGAGCAAGGTCTTCGCCGCCTCCCGCTACGGCAAGGGGGACGACGACTACCTGAACTGTCCCATGAATGAGGACGAATATAACGCGTTTTACGACGCTCTCATCTCCGCCGAGACGGCTGAAGTGCACGACTTTGACAAAAACCTGGTGTTCGAGGGCTGCATAGCCGTGGAGATCCTCGCCCAGCGCGGCAGGCAGACGCTGGCGTACGGACCCATGAAACCCGTGGGGCTCGTCGATCCGCGCACCGGCAAAATGCCCTACGCCGTGGTGCAGTTAAGGCGGGACAACTTAAGCGGCAGCCTGTACAACCTGGTAGGTTTCCAGACGCGCCTTAAATTCGGCGAACAGAAGCGCGTGTTCGGCATGATCCCCGGGCTTGAGCACGCCGAATTCGCCAGGTATGGCGTAATGCACAAAAACACTTATCTGAACAGCCCGGACGTGCTGGACCTGAATTATCAGGTCAAAGGCAGGCCGTTTCTGCGCTTTGCAGGACAGATGACCGGAGTCGAGGGCTATATGGAGTCCGCCGCATCGGGGCTTGTCGCGGCGCTGGGGCTCTCAATGCGGCTCGAAGGCAAACAGGAACCCGATTTCGGCGGCAAAACGCTTCTGGGCGCGCTCACCCGCCACACCGTGACACCTTCCGGGGATTTCCAGCCCATGAACGCCAACTTCGGGCTGCTGCCCCCTTTCGAAAAGAAGATCCGCAACAAAAAAGAACGCTACGAACTCATAAGCCAAAGAGCGCTTGATGAGATCGGCAGGATAAAACAGGAATACGCCTTATAACGGAGGATAAAATGGACTTATTCAAAGGTACGACCATCTGCGCGGTCAAGCGGGACGGCATAACCGCCATCGCGGGCGACGGACAGGTGACCATGGGCGAAAACGTGGTCATGAAAAACACCGCCAAAAAGGTGCGCAGGATATATAACGGCGAGGTGCTGGTGGGCTTCGCGGGCACCGTCTCCGACGCCTTCGCCCTGTGCGAAAAGCTTGAAAACAATCTGACCCAGTACTCCGGCAATCTTGAAAGAGCCGCGGTGGAACTGGCGCAGGGCTGGCGCATGAACCGGGAAGCGAGGAACCTGGAGGCGCTGCTTATCGCCGCCAACAAGGACGAGCTGCTTCTTATAAGCGGCACCGGCGAAGTCATCACGCCGGACGAAGGCGTACTGTCCATCGGTTCCGGCGGTAATTACGCGCTGGCAGCCGCCCGGGCGCTCATGGAAAACACGGATCTCCCCGCCCGGGACATCGCGGTAAAAGCGCTTAAGATCGCCTCCTCCATCTGCGTCTACACCAATGACCACATTATCTGCGAGGTGATATGATGAACACGCTCACACCGAAACAGACCGTTCAGGAACTGGATAAATACATAATCGGGCAGGATGACGCCAAAAAAGCCGTGGCCGTGGCGCTCAGGAACCGTTACCGCCGCATGCAGCTGCCCGAAAGCGTCAGGGAAGAAGTCACGCCCAAGAATATATTGATGGTGGGTCCCACGGGCGTGGGCAAGACCGAGATCGCCAGGCGCCTTGCCAAGCTGGTGGACGCGCCTTTCGTAAAGGTCGAAGCCACCAAGTTCACAGAAGTGGGCTATGTGGGCAGGGACGTGGATTCCATAATCCGCGACCTGACCGAAGCGGGCATCCGCCTTGAGAAAGATCGTCAGGTAAACGAGATAAAAGACCTGGCGGTGCAGGCGGCAAACAACCGCCTCGTCGAGCTTATGGCGCACCCCGTAAAGAAAAAGACCAATCCCATCGACATAATACTTGGCAATACCCGCAAGGAACCCGAGGAAAGCCCCGAGGAAAAGGAGATAATGACCTCCAAGCGGGAAGACCTGCGCGCCAAACTCATGGCCGGGGAGCTGGAAAACCAGATCGTGGAGATCGAAGTCGAGGAAAACACCCCCAAAGCCGAGATCCCGGGCACCGACATGAGCATAAGCGACATGATGGGCGGCATGCTGCCCAAGAAGACCAAGCTCAGGAAGGTGCCCGTGAGCGAAGCCCGCCGCATACTCACCGCCGAGGAAGAAGACAGCCTTGTGGACATGGACAAGGTGTATTCCGATGCCATTTCCCGGGTGGAGCAGCACGGCATAGTGTTCATCGATGAGATAGACAAAGTGGCCGGACAGGGTTCCAAGGCGGGCCCGGACGTGTCGCGCGAAGGCGTGCAGAGGGATATCCTTCCCATCGTGGAAGGCTGCACCGTCAACACAAAGTACGGCCCCGTGCGCACCGACCACATACTGTTTATCGCCGCAGGCGCGTTCCACGTGAGCAAAGTCAGCGACCTGATCCCCGAGCTGCAGGGCCGTTTCCCCGTCAGGGTAGATCTAAAGCCCCTGACCGTGGATGACTACAAGCGCATCCTCACCCAGCCCCAGAACGCGCTGATAAACCAGTACAAGGCGCTTTTGAAGGTGGACGGCGTGGAACTGGAGTTTGAGGACGAAGCGCTGGATCTGATCGCCCGCCACACCTTCGACGCCAACGAAAGCAGCGAAAACATAGGCGCACGCCGCCTGCACACGGTCATGGAAACGATCTTGAGCGACATCGCCTTCAACGCGGGCGGCGGCGACGCGCCCGAGACCAAGGTGGTAATAACTCCCGATTATATCCGCGGACAGCTCAAGACCGCCACCGCTAATTCGGACCTGCACAGGTACATACTGTAAAAAACCTCTTATGCCTGCCTTATGTCCGCGAAGGAACATAAGGCAGGGTTTTGCGTCTAATTCTTACGGATTTGATGCAGATTTGTTAAATAATTGTTGCGTTATAAATCTGTGCCCGATTTGTTGTATAATAAACAGTGGCAGTATATAAGGAAGGCGGTGATGAGTCATGACCTGGTTGAGCGGCGTAGCAAACGCCATAAAGACCCTGTTTGCCAACCTGTTCCAGCAGCCTGACTGGCGCAATTTCCTTGACATAATCATCACTGCCGTAATCATTTACGCACTTATCCGTCTTATAATCCGTACCCGTTCAAGCGCCGTTATAAAGGGCGTCGCGGTGCTGCTTCTGTTTGCCTGGCTCACAAATGTCTTACAGCTCAACGTGGTCTCCTGGATGCTGCAGCAGGTGCTGAACACCGGTGTAGTCGTTCTGGTCATACTTTTCCAGCCCGAACTCAGAAAAGCGCTGGAACAGCTGGGACGCAGCAGCTTCATATCTTCCGGTCCCGGTTCTCACTCCTCCAGCGCCAACACTTCCCAGATAGTCAGCGAGATCGTGACCGCCATGACGGACATGTCCAAAAAGCGCATAGGCGCGCTTATAGTCGTGGAGCGCAAGACGGGGCTCAGGGAATTCGCCGACACCGGCACCATGGTCAACGCCGACATCACCGCTCCTCTCATAGAAAACATTTTTGAGCCCAACACTCCCCTGCATGACGGCGCCATGATAATCCGCGACGGGCGCATACTGGCCGCCGCCTGCATACTGCAGCTGTCCAACGACCCCGATATTTCCAAGGAGCTCGGCACGCGCCACCGCGCTGCCATAGGCATAACCGAGACGAGCGACGCCGTCGCGCTGGTGGTGAGCGAGGAGACCGGCGTGATTTCCGCCGCGAGGGAAGGCCGGCTTAACAGATATCTGGACCAGAAGACGCTTACAGGCATACTGACCGAGTTGTTCGAGGGCAAGCTCGGCCGTTCCGCGCGCCTGCTCAAGCCCTCAAGCGGGGAGGCAGTCAAATGAAACAGCTTATTTCCCGCATAAAGGCCGCCCTGCCCGGTATCGCAAGGGCAGTGTGGAGTTTCCTCACGCAGCGCCTGTGGCTGAAGCTCCTCAGCCTGCTTCTGGCGCTTGTGCTGTGGACATACATAATCTCCTCCACCCCGTCTTTGACCCGCACAAAGATGATCGAAAGCGTGTCGGTCACGCCTTCCGGCGCGAACACGCTGAGCGCGTATACTCTCGCGGCGTCCACCGACATATTCGCCGAGTACCAGAATTCCATCGACGTGAGCGTGACCGTGCCCCAGAGCCAGTATTCCCTTCTGGCTGCCCGCAACATCCGCGTCACTCCAGACTTTACCGGCATAAGCTCCCCCGGCACCTACGACGTGCCCCTGGTAGCCACCGCCGCATACGGCACCGTGTCCAAAATCAACCCGCCGACCATTTCCGTGACCATTGAAAACCTGGATACCCGCATCCTGTCCATAGAGCCTGAATTCGTGGGCGAGGATACCGATAAATACTGGTACGGCGAATCTTCCGCCAGCCTGAATCCCCAGCAGATAACCGTTTCCGGCCCCGCCTCCCTGGTCAGCCAGGTCAAAAGCGTAAAGGCTCAGGTGGACACGTCCGGGCGCGGCACTGTCATACGCAAATCCGCCGTCACGCAGCTGCTTGACGCGGACGAAAACGTGCTGCCCACCACCCTGCTGACCCGTTCGTCTAACACCTGCTACGTTGTGCTGGAGGTATATCCCAAGAAGGCGCTGAACGTCAGCGTGGATATCGCCCAGATCAAACTCAAGGAAGGCTACCAGATCGATTCCGTGGCCTTCCAGCCCAGCCAGATCACTGTAGCCGGCTCCGCCGAGCTGCTGGACGCGCTGGACTACCTGCCCCTGGATATCCCCGATCTCGGCGAGATCTCCTCCTCTTTCAACGCCACGCTCAGCTTCTCCGAGCTGGATGAATTCAGGTACGTCTCCGCCAAAAGCGTGTATATGAACGTGAGCGTAAGCGAAAAGAGCGTTTCCCACCAGTACGCCGCCGTGCCGGTGAGCCTGGACACCTCCGGCCTTGAGGACGGTCTGTATGTCAGCGATTCTCCCGAACAGGCTGACATTACCCTGACCGGGCTTTACAGCCAGATCAGCGCGCTCGATCCCTCTGCGCTGTCCCTCCGGGCGGTCGTAACGGCCGATGAGCCCGGTGAGTACCGTGTGCCCGTTCAGCTGCTGGTAAACGGCGGGATAGACGAGCATTTCGAGATCACTGAGGCGTTCATAAGTTTGAGCGTCGGCAAGCTTGAGGAGGTGGCTCAATGAGCAGCTTTGGGCCGCTTAAGTGGCTGTCCGACGCGTTCCACGGCGTATTGGACTGGTTTCAGTACTTTATAAACGGCATAATCGGCTTTATCACGGGCGAAGGTTCCTCCGGCGGACTGTCAGGGCTTATACTGAGCCACTGGAAGGGACTTCTGGTCATTGCGCTGCTTATCGGCACGGTGATCAACCTGCTCATCTACGTCGCGCGCTGGAAACCCCACTGGTGGTGGTTTGCCAAGAAGCGCATGATAGTGAACGACGAACTGGTACGTCCCCGCAGCCGGAAACCCGCTTCCGCCTCCGCTGCGCCCGTACGCAAGCCCAGCACCATCGTGCCAAGGCGCGTTCCGAGCCGGGCCGGTCAGCCCGCACATCCCGGCAGTTCGGCGCGCGCTTCCGGCAAAAAGCTTACACATTAAAACGCGGATGCCCGTTTCAGGCATCCGCGTTTATTTTTATGCTTGATCAGTTTCCCGGCTTTTCGGGGACGAACTCCACCTGGTTGGTGCCGTCCGCCCACAGGCGTTCGATGTTGTAGTGCTCCCTTTCTTCCGGGTGGAAAATGTGCACGATCACGCTGGAGTAGTCCAGCACGATCCACCGGCTCTCCCTTACGCCGTCGTTTCTCCTGAAAGCGATGCCTTTTTCAGCCATGCGGTCGGACACTTCTTCATAAAGCGTGTGTACCGCCTGGGCGCTGCGGCCGGAGCAGATCACGAAATAATCCGTTATGCTGGTAAGCTGATCCACCTTGAGTATAGTTATGTTCTCCGCCTTTTTGCTGTCCAGCACTTGGGCGATCTCTAGCGCCAAATCTTTGGGTTCGTACATAAAACCCCTCCGTTCAAACAGTGTTCGCAGGTTTATTATATCCCATTTCTCCGATTATTGCAAGAGCATATTTGTGCGGGCGGCATCCAATCCTTCATACTTTCTAAACCGTATCGTCACAATTATGATTTATTATATTCGGGAGGTGGTGTTATGCTGATTTCCAAGCGGGATGCACTTATATGGTTCAGGTTTTTTGCCGAGCTCCAGCAGCAGGGGGAAGAGCTTTCTCCCCGGCAGACGGAGATCGCATACAGCGGACTGTTTCAGCTTGAAAGCGCCGTGGAACACAGGTTTTCGCAGCTGGAAAGCGAGATTCCGGGGCTTAAAAGCCTGAACGGACGCACAAAATACGTGGGCGATTTTTCCCGTTTCCCCAAGGGCTGCGTGAGCTGTCTGTGCGGAACGGGGCTGGGCGCCATACGCAAGACCAACAAGTGCGACGCCGCCTGCCCCTTCTGTTACGATTACGGCGTGCTGGACGAGATCCCGCCCATCGGTGAGGGAATGTGGGAGATCGGCGGCACCAAATTCCGCGAGGAAGACATCGATCTGCTCCTGTCCGCCGGAAATAAGCCCAGCGGAGTCGCGTACGTGTACCTGGAGCCGTTCATGGAGATAGAAAAATACTACTCCATGATCTCGCGCCTCGCCAAGGCGGGCGTGTATCAGCACCTGTATACCAACGGCATCCACGCCACCGAAGATCAGCTTAAAGCGCTGGGCGACGCGGGGCTTAACGAGCTGCGCATCAACCTGGGCGCAAGCCTGTGCTCCGACAGGGTCATAAACAACATCCGCGCGGCGAAAAAGTACATACCCATGGTAGGCATCGAAACGCCCATGACCCGAGAATTCTACGCCGCCTTCGCAAAAAAGAAAGCCGCCGTGCTGGACGCGGGGCCGGATTTCATAAACCTGGCGGAACTGCATCTGAATCCCAACAACGTTCAGAATTACCTGGGCGAAAGCATGTATATGTACCGGCATGGCTACCTCTCCCCCGTTTTCAGCCGTGAGCTCAGCTTAAGGCTCATGAAAGACGCCGCACAGGAGGGCTGGCCAGTATTGGTGCACGACTGTTCCAACCGCACCAAGTTCGCCCGCGACCTCAACCAGTGCGCCAAGGAAGGCGGCTGGTTCGGGCGTTCCACCTACGGCAGCGAGTTTGACGGCATACCTTTTGAAGCGCTGCTGCCCGCGCTGGAAGACGAAAGCCTGCCCTTTTTAAGCGAAGAGCCCCTGCCAAAAGGCTACAATCCGGAGGATATCGTCATATGACCGATCTCATCAAAAAATATCTGGATGACATAGAAAGCCGCATAGACGAGCGCGCGGAGGACGAGATACAGGCGTATCTGTCCGCCTGGAGCCGCCACGAAGCGGGCAGCGGGGACAGGCCCCGGGGCAGAAAAGCCGCGCCTTCCGGTCTTTACTGGCCGGCGGTCAACATAAACGACGCCATAGCGGACGACGAGAAAATGCTGCTCAGCGAGTTTTGCCGCGTCAATCAGCGTCTCAGCCGGGACGGCAGCTTCCCCCTGCGCGTAAGATGCAATTACGGCGTTGGCAACGTAGCCTCCGCTTTCGGAGCGCCGCTATTCGTAATGCCCCGAGAAAGCAATACCCTGCCCAACGTGATAAAGCTGGGCGAGGAAAAGTGCATCGAGCTGATCGACCAGCCCCTTCCGGATCTGCAGGCGGGCAATTTCAGGGACATTTACCGCGTTGGCAGGCTGTTCAGGGAGATCGCCGACACATATCCCAAAATCGGTAAATACGTGCATGTTGAGCAGCCCGACCTGCAGGGTCCCATGGATAATCTGGAGCTGCTGTGGGGCAGCGAACTGTTCTATGCCCTCTACGACCTGCCGGACGAAATACATGCCCTGCAGAACAAGCTTGCCGCCTACATCAAGCTCCAGATAGAAGGCTGGCTGGAACTCTTCCCGGAAAACCGCGGGCGCAGCAACTATTTCAGGTATGTGGAAGGCGGCAGCCTGGTGCTCAGAGACGACAGCGCCATGAACCTTTCTCCCAAGTTCTTCAGGGAATACATCGCTCCCTACGACGGCAGGCTGCTCAAAGAATACGGCGGCATAGTCCACTTCTGCGGCAAGGGCGATCATTTTATAGACCAGCTGGCCGCTCTGGACGGCTTAAAGGGCATAAACATGTCGCAGCCGCACCTGAACGATATGGAGAAAGTGTTTGATTCCACGATCGACAGGGGCGTGCACCTGTCCCTGTCTGTCGATCCGTTTGAAGTGAAAGGGCACGACATCGCCAACCTGGTGTTCCTGCCGAGCGGAGATTAGGTCGACCCGTATAAAAAAACACCGTGCGCGGTCAGTTTGACCGCGCACGGCTTTTATGTCCGTGTTTTGTTTATCAGCCTTCGCCGCCGTAATAATCTACTTCGGTCTCAAAGGTCTTGCCCATAAAGCTTATGGTCTTGGGCGCGTTGGCCAGGAACTCTTCAATGCTCGGGCCTTCCTCGCCGCTCTCGCTTTCCAGGCTCGCCACGTACTCCTCATAGCTTACCAGACCGTACTCTTCAGGCACGAAGGTCTCGGGCACTTTGGTGGAACCGTAATCCTTCGCTCCGAGCGTAAAGGCGATCTCGAGGGTATGTTTGCTGCCGTCGGTGTACTCTACGCTGATCTCGGCGGTGCCTTCAAATACGCTCAGGTTGCCCGCGTCGTCAAGAATCACCTTGGAATCCAGAGAAGCCAGGGACGCGTAGCTGATGTTTGCCATGACCTCCTGGGTCACGGTCAGCGTCTTGCCCCTCCTGATCTGATAGGTTTTGAGCGTGCCGTCTTCGCGCACCACGGCGTAGATCGCCTTGGGATCCTCGCTCCTGGCGAGCTGGATATAATACTCATCCATCGCTTCGCCCAGCTCCAGATACGCCATCCAGAGTTCCTCGGAAGCGGTGAAGGAGATGATGCTAATGGTCTCGTCGGTGAGTTCCTCGCCGTACTTGTCGGAATAGAAGCGCTTGAGCGAAGACAGGTAGTTTACATAATCCACTTCGACGATCCCCGCCTCCACGGCGTATTCCTCAAAGGAATCGAACACCTGGGCGGTGCCGTCGTTCTTGACGTACACCACTTTTCCGCCGTACGCCTTGCGGATCTCGTTTTCCATCTGGTCCAGCATTCTGAGCACCACGTCGTATCTGCCCAGCGTGGTCTCGTCCAGTTCGTCATAAGCCGCATCCACCGGGAACTCCTCGCCGTAGATCTGCAGGAATTTCTGAGCCGCCAGCTCCTGATGGTCCTCATAGTACACATAGGTGTACTTTTCGCCGCTGGCGCTGTAGTCCCACTCGTGGAACAGGTCCATGTAGTAATTGTCGCGTATGTAGTCCATTATCAGGTAATACGCGCTGCGGTTGATCACTTCGTCCAGCGCGCCCGCCTTGAAGGTGTAGGCTTTCTCGCTAACGTCCTGGGTCACGTAATCTTCGGCGTCCAGCGCGAGCAGCTTGCCCAGCCCTAGCAGCATGTCCGTCTTGGGAGTGCGCACCAGCACCCTGTCGCTGAGTTTGGTGGGGTTCTCATAGTAGTAATTGCCCAGGTAAGTGTCGTTGGAATAAGCGACGTTTCCCTCTCCGAACACGGTATAGCCGCCCGTATACACGCTGTCCTCCAGAGTGGGGCTGTCAAGCATGTAGCTTAAGTAGGAACGGAAGCCGTCCTGCTTATATGACGCGTGCATGGTCTTGAACCATTCCCCGTCGAATTTGAACTCCGCCTCGGCGGTCAGGGTCACGTTGGTGGTGTCAAACGCCAGATGCACCACCTTGTCGTAAAGGTCGCCCATGGCGCCGTCCGCAAAAGCTACGGCAGAAAGGCACAGACACAGCACGACCAGCATGCTTATAAGTTTTTTCATGTATTGCCTCCTAAAGTGTCATTTAATCGCAGTGCCGACTTTGTTAAGACGCATTTGTCTCGGCATTTGTTCCGGGTCTCCATCTGCCCCGAAGATATTTTATGCTCAGCATTATGCCCAGGCACACGTTGTGGGCGATCATGCAGCCCCAGGCGGCGGTCAGGTCTCCGCCCATGAGGGACACGAATATGTAAGTGCCCAGTATCCTTATCCCCCACATGCCCGTCACATTGAACAGGAAAGAGTGGAAAGTGTCTCCTATGCCGTTGAATATGCCCTCGATGATTATGGCGATACCGTAGATGGGCTCCGAGATCGCCACCATCTTCAGCACCTTTGCTCCCAGCGAGATCACTTCTTCGTCCCGGTTGAACAGGCCTATCAGCCCTTCCGCGCCCAGGAACAGTATCGTCCCGCTCACCGTCATCACGATAAACTCGATTATCAGCAGCAGGCGTGACAGCGCCTTGAGCTTTTCCCTGTCGCCCTCACCGTAAGCGTTGCCTATCAGAGTGCTGGCCGCGGTCTGCATGCCCCAGCCGGGGATATAGAACGCGCTTTCCGCGGTGTTGGCTATGGTGTGGGCAGCGGTCGACACCTGGTTTATGGAGTTTATCATGCTGGAAAACACCACGTATCCGCTGCTGGTCGCCAGCCTCTGCAGACAGCTGGGCAGTGCCACCCTGAAGCAGGGGCCGAGTATCGCCTTATCCGGCCTGTAACTGTGACCTTTCGGAGATACGACCGGACTTTTGTACAGGCATACGGTCATCCAGATGCCGCCCACAGTGAACGCGATCGCGCTTGCGATCGCCGCGCCAGTAACGCCAAGGTCCGCGCCGGGGCAGGTGAACTTCAGTCCCAGCAGCGTGAGCTCCCTGGTCCTGTAGATCAGAAGGAAATTGAGCACCACGTTAATCACGTTCACGCCCGTGTTCACCCGCATGGGCGTGCGGGTGTCGCCCGAAGCCCTCAATACCGTGCCGAACATTATCGAAGCGGAACGGAATACCATCGGCATATACAAAATGAACAGGTATTCGCCTGCCTTTTGCTGTATATTCTTATCCGCGCGCATCCAGACGGGCACCCTGTTTGCCAAAGGCAGCACGACCGCGGTCATTATGAGCCCAAGGCTCACTGCCACCGTGACCGACTGGGCGGAAGCTTTTCTCGCCTGCTCCTGTTTGCCCGCGCCCATGCTCCGGGCTATATAGGCCAGGAAGCCTATGCCCAGCGCCATCACCACGCTGCCCAGCATCCAGTTTACGGTCATGGTGCAGCCTACGGCGGCGGTGGCTTGGGTGCCCAGGCGCCCCACCATCGCGGTGTCCACGTAGCTTACCAGTGTGGACAGCGTCTGCTCCAGTATGGTCGGCCATGCCAGGTGGGCGATGAGCTTAAGATAGCGTTTTCTGTCCTGCGCCAGCACTGTTATTCCTCAGGCTTGTGACCTACCGAGAAAGAAAGGTATTTGTTGGCTTTCGCAGCCGCAAAAAACACCTCGAGTATGCGGCAGCCGTATCTGCCCAGGCTGTTGAGCATCACGCACGCATGGGTCAGCAGGATATCTCCCCTGGTCTCCCCCAGTATGTCGTTTAACGCGTCAAGGTTGCTGCCCATATATGCGGGGGCGTCGATGCCCCTTTTGATCTCGTCCCAGGCATCCTTCCGGGTGGCCATTTTGCTTCCGTCGATTATGTACATACTGCCTCCTAATTTGCCGGCACGTACTTTGCGTCCGCTTCGTACCAGCCGTCATATAACAGGGTAAAAGTGTCGTAGTGGTCAAAAGTAAGGTAGATGAGCCCGTCGCTGGAGAACACTATGCGCCTGCCGTTGTCCCGGTAGCCTCCCTCATAGTCCACGTCGCACTCGTAATACTTCCTGCCTTTCGCGGCGGGCAGCTGGCGTTCATAGTTCCCGAACCTGTCTCCGCCGATCACCATGCCCGGCGCGACCACCCACAAATTGCCCGCGCGGGAATCCCAGCCCAGGTCCATGGCGTCGTTTTTTGTGATATAGTTTTCCGGCAGTTGGCAGAACGCATGCAGATAAAGCGCCACCTCCGGCCAGAGATAGTAATCCTCACCCAGTTCGACCATTAAGATCTCGAAAGAGAGACCGGCCGGGATCTCCGCCAGCGCCACGCCGTCTTCGCAGATGACCTCCGGCTGCACCCAGTTGTCGGCGGAAATGTTTTCCCCCAGGCAGGAAAGCGCCAGCAGCAGCGCAAGCGCGAGATAAAGTATCTTCCTCATTCGTTCCTCCTTATATGTCCGGCACGGCGCCCTGCACGGCCGCCGCGAGTTCCAGCACCACAGCGTTGTGGACGAAGAAACCTTCGTCCGTAAGTTTCAGCCGCCCGTCTTCGATAAGCACGAGCCCTTTTAGTTTTTCGGCGCGTCCGAGCAGTTTATCGGCGGCCTGCGCCCCGTACTCGACCCGTATGCGCTCAAGATTTATACCTTTTACGAGCCGGGTGCCCAGAAGTATCTCTTCTTCCAGCGCGGAAGCCCTGCTGACCGCTTCCCGATCAAGGCCGTCCTCTCCCGCCAAATACCTGTCGAAGCCCGGGTTGCCAAAACGCTCGCCCCGCATGAAGGAATGCGCCGCGCATCCCAGCCCCAGGTAGTCTCCCCGTTCCCAGTACACCATGTTGTGGCGGGACTCGCAGCCCTTCCGGGCGTAATTCGATATCTCGTATCGCTCAAAACCCCTGCTTTTCAGAGTCGCAGACGCGCTTTTAAGCTGCCTGCGCTGCGCTTCCTCGTTAGGCAGGGACAGTTCGCCGCTTTCCACCTGCCTGTGCAGCCGTGTGCCTTCCTCGAGTATCAGGCTGTAGCACGATATGTGCTCCGCCCCCGCATCCGCCACACTGCTTAGCGTCTCGTTGAGCTCTTCTTCCATCTGCGTCGGCAGGCAGCACATAACGTCGCAGTTGATGTTGCGTATGCCTGCCTCCCGCGCCATCTCAACGGCGCGGAGCGCCTCGGGAAAAGTATGTACCCTGCCCAGCAGCTTAAGCAGCCTTTCCTGCTTCGCCTGCACTCCCAGGGAAAGCCGGTTGAACCCAAGACGCACCGCGGCGGCAAAAAGTTCCGGCGTAACCGTACCGGGATTGGCTTCCAGCGTGACCTCCGCGTCTTTTTCCGGCGGGAACATGTCAAACAGCTCCCCGCACAGCCTGCCAAGCTGCTCCGGGGTCAAAAGCGAGGGCGTGCCACCGCCCAGATACACGCTTAGGCAGGAAAATGCCCCGTATTCCGCGCGCCTTTTTTCCGCTTCCTCCAGCACCCGGCAGATGTATGCGTCAGCCCTGTCCAGCCGTCCGGCATAGCTCTCGAAATCGCAGTATGCGCACTTGCGCACGCAGAAGGGTATATGAACGTAGAGCGAGGTCATGTATCCATTTTGAGCACTGCCATGAACGCCTCGGAAGGCACCTCCACGCTGCCCACCTGGCGCATGCGCTTTTTGCCTTCCTTCTGCTTTTCAAGCAGCTTCTTTTTGCGGGTGATGTCGCCGCCGTAGCACTTGGCGAGCACGTCTTTCCTGAGCGCCTTCACCGTCTCCCTGGCGATTATCTTGCCGCCTATGGCCGCCTGGATGGGGATCTCGAACAGCTGGCGCGGAATGGCGTCCTTGAGTTTTTCGGCTATGGAGCGCCCTCTCGCGTACGCCCTGTCGCGGTGAACGATTATGCTCAGCGCGTCGCAGGCTTCGCCGTTAAGCAGCAAATCCAGCTTCACCAGGTCGCTCTCCACGTAGCCTTTAAGTTCATAGTCAAAACTGGCATAGCCGCGGGTGCGGCTTTTGAGCGTGTCGAAAAAGTCGTATATGACTTCGTTGAGCGGCAGATCGTACGTCAGGCTCACCCTGCCGCCGTCTATATACTTCATGTCCTTGAAGGTGCCCCGCTTTTTCTGGCACAGTTCCATTATGGCGCCTGTGTAGTCCGCGGGCGTGATCACCCGGGCATCCACGAAGGGCTCTTCCATGTACTGTATCTCGTTGATGGGCGGCAGGTTGGTGGGATTGTCTATGCTCACCATGGTCCCGTCCGTCTTGACGACGTGGTATATGACGCTTGGCGCGGTGGTGACCAGGTCCAGGTCGAACTCCCTTTCCAGCCGCTGCTGGATGATCTCCATGTGCAGAAGCCCAAGGAAGCCGCAGCGGAAGCCGTATCCCAGCGCCACACTGGTCTCCGGCTCGAAGCTCAGGGACGCGTCGTTGAGCCTTAAGCGTTCCAGGGCGTCCTTAAGGCTCTCATAATCCGCGCCGTCGGCGGGATATATTCCGCAGAACACCATGGGCTGCACGGGCTTGTATCCGGGCAGGGGGCTGTCGGCAGGGTTTTCGGCGGTGGTTATGGTGTCGCCCACGCGGATATCCGCTATGTCCTTTATGGAGGCGGCGATGTAGCCCACGTCTCCCGCGTTGAGTTCCCCCCTAGGCAGGTAGCCGCCCGGCAGGAACGCGCCGCACTCGGTAACGTCAAACTCCTTGCCGCAGGCCATCATGCGGATCCTGTCCCCCACGCGGACGCTGCCTTCCATCAGCCTTACGGAGCTTATCGCGCCGCGGTAGTTATCGTAATAGCTGTCGAATATCAGGGCTTTCAGAGGTTTGGACGCATCGGCTTTGGGGGGCGGAATGACCTCCACCACCTTTTCCAGTACCTCGTCTATGCCTATGCCCATCTTGGCGCTGATGAGCGGACAGTCCTCGGCGTCGAGGCCTATCTCGTCCTCTATCTCCTTTCTGACCACCTCGGGCTGGGCGCTGGGCAGGTCTATCTTGTTTATGACCGGCAGTATCTCCAGATCGTGATCCAGCGCCAGGTACACGTTGGCCAGTGTCTGCGCCTCTATGCCCTGGGTGGCATCCACCACCAGTATGGCGCCCTCGCACGCCGCCAGCGCGCGGCTCACTTCGTAAGTGAAGTCCACGTGGCCGGGAGTGTCGATCAGGTTAAGCTCGTAGACCTTGCCGTCTTTGGCGGTGTACGGCATCCTGACTGCCTTGGACTTGATGGTTATGCCCCTCTCCCTTTCCAGCTCCATGCTGTCCAGCACCTGGCTGGTCATATCACGGGCGGCCATCACGCCGGTCTTTTCCAGCAGACGGTCCGCCAGGGTGCTCTTGCCGTGGTCGATATGGGCGATTATGCAGAAATTTCGGATGTGATTGAGCTCCGTCAAGCCTTTGTCCTCCGTTTACAGGGCGTTATAGTGCATCAGCCGGACGATCTCGCCCGCCCGGTTGAACAGTACCGTATATATGGGTTCCACCAGGTTCTGATTGTAATAGCTTTCTATCGCTATGGATATCTCCGCCGCGTCGGGCGTTATCTGCTTTATGGCGTACAGTCCGCCGACCTGCTGACCCAGCCAGATCTCGCAGTCCCGGCTCAGGCGGCAGGTGTATTCCGTAGGATCGTCGTTGTTGGCGAACACCACGCCGAACTCTCCGCCGTACTCCATGTCGCAGTAGTCTATGGTGACGTATATGCCGTCACTTTTCTCTTCCGCGGACTTCAGGAATGCCTTATACTCGGTGGATATCTCCCGCGTTTCCAGGCTGAATGCGGGCAGAATGCGGCCCAAAAGCACGCTCTCCCCCGCGTCCTTGCCCCAGCGGGTCTCGGTGAGCATGAGCATCCGTCCTCCGCTCAGCATCGCGCCCACCATGTCCACGTAATACACGTCGCCGCTGCCCGTGTCGCGCTTTGAGCGGTAGGAATAACTCACGTAGGCGCCGTTGGTAAAGTGTCCCGCGGTGATGGGGCTCACCTGGCTTTTCTGCTGGATGGTGCCGTAGCGGACAACGCCGTTTACGTGCCGTTCCAGTGCCGCCTGCGGCGTTTCGTCGCTTTCCTCCAGGCTTATTGTAAGCTCGGCGTTGGCTTTGTACGCGCTCAGCAGCAGGCCGGACGGCTCGATGTAGCTCACCTCATCCCAGCCGTCCAGCGTGCCCGGGGCAAGCACCGCCTTGTAGGCGGAATACACCGAGCCGTCGAACGCTTCCTCTATCGCCAAAACGGAAAAGCACATCATTAACGCCAGCACGAGAGCGAGTTTTTTCATGCCTGCCTCCTAATCCTTGGTGTAGCGGGCTATCAGGTACGGAATGTACGTGTCTCCGTAGAACACACGGCCCGCCACGTCGGAGTACAGGGCGTATTCCTCTCCCTGGAGGAAGCGCCCCTGGTTGGACTGGTTCTCCAGAGCGACCAGCTTCACGTTTTCGCTGTTGCCCACATTCATGATGCTCAGCGTCTTGTCGCCCGAAGTGATCGTGTCAACGATCTTGCCGATGCACAGGAACACGCGGCCGTGCCACTGCTCGTACAGCAGGCGCAGCTGGGCGTAGTCCATCTGACAGGCGTTGCGGGTGTATTCGCCCTTTGCCGGCAGGTAATCCACGTAGAAGGAGATAGCGGAGTCCTTCCTGTCCGCCATGGAGGCGTGGAAGGACACCAGGTTCTGTCCGTAAGCCGAGAATCGGGCCCTGAATGAGAACACGCCCGTCTGCTGGTTGATCTTAAGGCTGTCCGCGTCATGGTTCGTGTCCACCGTTATCCAGGCGCCCGGTTCGGTCTTGCCGGTGATGGTCATGTAGTTGAGGCGGCTTATGAAGCTTACGCTGGTGGCTACCTCCAGCTCTATGTCCATCTCCTCCCTGTAGAACACCAGGTCGCGCCGGGCTTCCTTGTGGTTGTCCGTGCGCACGATTATGGACACGTTGTTGTCGCCTATGGGCTCTATGTTCAGCGTCAGGTCCAGCTTGCCGTCGCGGGTGACTTTGCTAGATACGTCCTCGCCGTTGATTATGACCTGGCTGCCGTATATCACGTTCATGCTGAGGCCCGTCTGCGAGGTTATGACCGTAACGTTGTCCCGGGCGGGCTGGGTTATGGTCACAGGCGCTTCGGGCACCTCCACCTCTACCGAGAACACGGGAATGCGGGTCTTCTGGCCCGAGGCGGATATGTACACGGGCGAAAACGTGATAAGCGCGTTGTCGATCAGCGTGGGATCCTTGTCGAACCAGATATAGTCCGGCACTTCCACGCGGGCGATCCCGCCCACGAACATGTAGCTTTGGCCCAGCTCCTCAAGATACACGCAGTCTCCGTCCTCACCGAAGAACGTCAGGGCGTGCGCCTTGTAGCCGCTGTCCAGCGTCAGGGTCTCCACCACCTGATTAACGTACCTTCTGGTGATCTCCCTGTTCTGCCTGCGGATCCTGATGGGTTCCTCTATCAGCTGTATCACTACCAACGTGATCAATATGGCCGCAAGCACCAGCCCCGCCCTTATGAACACACTACTAAGCGGCAGCCGGTCCCGGTTTTCTACTTTATCAGCATAGCTCAGCGGCAGGCCGCACTTTGGGCACCTGCGCATTGAAGCTTTGATCGTCGCGTCACATCTTGGACAGGTCAATTCTTTTCCTCCGAGATATATTTCCTATTTTATTATACAGTATGTTTCCCCGAATTACAAGCTTGCTGACACGGGCGTCCGACTTTTTCCCATAATTAACAATTTGACCTATTGACAGAAACGCCACGGCGTAATATAATATTTTCTGTTCGTTGACGAGCACCTTTAGCTCAGTTGGTAGAGCACCTGACTCTTAATCAGGGTGTCCAGGGTTCGAGTCCCTGAAGGTGTATTGCATGGCCCGAAATCATTGAGATTTCGGGCGTTTTTTATCCCCTATGACTCTGATTTTTCGATACCGAAATTACCCTGATTTTGTGGTAGAATTTTGGGAGGAAAACAGTGTCTATCAAGAAGATTAAAAACCCAGACCAGTTTTGTAAGCAAACAATATCAGAGGCAGTTGAATGTTTTCTGAAAAAGTGCCGTTTGAAGAACCTTTCGCCGAGATCACTGGAATTCTATGAGGACACAATAAAGCACTTTACAACCGCTCAACGGCTGAAATATATTGAGGAAATCAGTCAAGATGTGCTTGACGAGTTTGTTTTAGGAGAAATGAACCGCAATCTGCGGATTACTTCTATCAATAACCATTTACGCGGTATCCGAGCCTTCCTCAATTTCTGTTTCAAGCAGAAATACCTTGAGCCCTTCCCCATCGCTCTGCTTAAAGAAGATGAGACAGTTAAAGACCCATACACCGATGAAGAATTGATACGGCTGCTCAAGCAACCGCAGACTGACAATTGGGTGGAGTGGCGTTCTTGGGCAGTAGTGAATATGTTCATAGCAACAGGAATCAGGGCAGGGACTCTAATCAGCATAAAGATTTGCGATTTAGATTTTGAAAACAGCAGCATCCGACTGCGAAAACTAAAGAACCGAAAGCAGCAGTTCATTCCGATGAGCAGTTCACTTAAAAGCGTGTTGGATACTTATCTGAAAACTTGGGATTGGAACCCCGAAGACTACTTGTTCCCTTCACAGTCAAATACGCAAATGGAATCGCACTCCATCTATTCTTCAATACGAAAGTACAATGTTTCACGGAATGTGATGAAGACTTCTATCCATCTATTCAGACATACATTTGCCAAGAACTATATCATTGCTGGCGGCGGAATGATGCAGTTGCAAGCCATCTTAGGGCACTCAACAATGAATATGACAAGACATTATGTGAATCTTTATGGCAGTGATATACAGAAAGACTTTGATCTACTGAATCCTCTAAACAGAATTGTGGAAAAAGCCAGACAATAATAACTCGCCAGCATCTTTATTCAACAATTATCGTCTATAATCATCTTTTTTCAAAAATGGGCAACCATTTACAAACCTCCGGCAACTCTTATCATCATTGCGGCTTCACTATAGTTGAGGCCGCATCTTTCTTTCAGAAATGGCTGCGAGTCATTTACAGTTGTCGCGGTTGTTCAATTTGCACAAAAATCGGCCTGTTTCGCGGCCAATTTTCCTTGTATTTGCCCTGATTTTTGTAAGTATATCACAAAACATTTTGGATGTTTATCTTTTCTTCGTGATTGTTCCATTAAATAGCCCAAAGCCTCAATAAAATGGGCATTTTCTAAATCTTGATTCGAGAAAAAACTTTTTGCTGAATGCATTTAGATGCTGTCTGCTTTTTATATAATATGCTTGCAAGGTGAGGGAAGGAAACAACCCCAAACCGCATAATAAAGGCAAGCAGATAAGCCAAATAAACCGCTAATGAAAGGAGTCTTATGAACTGAACCGTCAAACTATGGTTGCCAACCGCGCCAAGCATATAGACGATGGTTTTCACGATAATGTCAGTCTTATTTCACAGGCAATTGAACAAAACCGCCGAATCGAATTTCAATATTTCCGCATCAATATTCACAACCAGAAACAGTATGATAAGCGCGGCCATTATACCAGCCCATGGCTCACGCTCTACCACGAAGATAACTACTACCTTGTTGGATATGACAGAAAGAGAATCACATATTATCGCATAGACCGCATTACAGATGTAACTATCCTTGACGAACCGCGTCAGGGCGAAGAAGAATATGAAAAACTAAAAAAAGAACTGCCTTTCCGCACTCAATCGACTTTCAATCTGTTTGGCGGCGAAAAGACTATGGTAACGCTATGGTGCCCCAACTTCTACTATTACTTGATAGTTGATAAGTTTGGCAGCAATCTTGTCCCGCGCTTAAATACGAAAGAAAGCACATGTGAGGTAGATGTGCCCGTTGTCGTGAATAATCAGTTCTTAGCATGGATTGTTGGGCTAAAGAACAAAAACCGTATTGTTGGCCCAGAAGAAGTTAGACAGCAGATGAATCATCTGGCCGCTTCAGTATTGCATGTATATCCACGTAGCATCCATTGGGAGATATAATTTAGCATCATCGATAAATTTACAGATAATCAGAGTCATTTCGGCCTTGACACATTCAAATTTGTAATATATCATCCAAATTACTGATTCTGCTGTTCGAAAGCGAGTCAGAATAATTACTACCACTCAGTCAGTATCATCGGTCAAAAATCGGGCAAAATACGGCACTCTGAAAACAGGATTTTCGCGTCATCTCCGTGTTAACTCTTAATCAGGGTGTCCAGGGTTCGAGTCCCTGAAGGTGTACGAATAAAGCCCGAGATCAAAAGATCTCGGGCTTTTGTTTTGCTTTTTCCCTTATATGTGGCAAAATATAACACACCGGGCGCAAAATGTCCCGCCTTTTCTATGGACAAACGTCCGCCGATGCGCTATAATAAGGGATGGTAGTTTATTTTACCGTACATATCGCAATCATTTAGGGAGGTTTTTCTTATGGTAAGAGTTGCAATCAACGGCTTTGGACGCATCGGCCGCCTGGCTTTCCGTCAGATGTTCGGCGCTAAGGGCTACAAAATCGTGGCCATCAACGACCTGACCAGCCCCGCCATGCTCGCGCATCTGCTCAAGTACGACACCGCTCAGAAGGGCTACTGCGGCGTGATCGGCGAAAACAAGCACACCGTTGAATCCAAGGAGCCCGTATTTGAAGAAGACGGCAAGACCGTAAAGGGTCCCGGCTCCATCACCGTGGACGGCACTGAGATCACCATTTATGCTGAGCCCAAGGCCCAGAATCTGCCCTGGAAAAAGCTGAAGGTCGACGTAGTGCTGGAGTGCACCGGCTTCTACACCTCCAAGGCCAAGGCCCAGGCGCACATCGACGCCGGCGCCAAGAAGGTCGTCAT
>JAFWUC010000059.1 GCA_017518705.1 Clostridia bacterium | reverse complement strand
TAACAGCTTACGCATTATTATCCTCCGTCTTGACCTGTTCAAAGGCGCAAATTCGTTTTTCGGTGAAGGCGTACGGCACTAGCGAACGCGTCACCTGCAGATTTGACTCATCCCTGAGTTTTACAAGGGTCTGTATGCCGCTTTCGGCATCCGTCCCTAAATTCGTTTTGGTGGGAGCGTCCGGGGCAAGCTTAAGCTTCCCGCCGTCGCCTTCCGATCTGGGTTCCAGCGCCATTATCACGGGACCGTACATGATCCCCGCGCTGCCTCCCGGGAACGGTCTGGGCCGCGCTCTGGTATTAAGCACCAGCCTGACTTCGCTGAGCTTGTCCCATTTTTGCCTTAAGCATGTGGTCTCCCCCGCTTTGACCGCCATTATTTCCCCTCCGGGCAGGCAGATCACCGGGTTTTCCGCCCATGCGGGCACCCGCAGGTACAGGGGGAACTCCACTTCTTTTTCGGCGTTTACGGTTATTTTCACCTCATCGGAGAAGGGATATCCGCCCTCCACCCTGATGCGCGTCCTCACCCGGTCCATAGCTGCCGCCACCTGGCAGGGAAAGTAGCTTACGGCCCTGAGCCCGCCGTCCGCGGTCAGGTACCACAGTCCCTGCGAGGCGAACGCCCAGCCCCGCGCGATGCCGTTCAGTGCGAATGGGTCGTCGTCCACCGTTACGAAGCTGTTGCCCGCTTCAGAAGCGTTGAAATATCCTTCGCTTCCCGCGCGGATGCTGAGCTGATTGCACTTCTGTATCCTCTGCGCCGCCCTCCCGTCCCGGGAAAACATGGCGGGCAGCATGTTGCAGGCGATCTTTTCGAACGCGGTCGGAATGTCTTTGCTGCCGTCGTCAAGCTCATTCAGCACAGTCAGCGACCACAGCGTCTCTGCCGCCGCATCCGTAAGCGTGCCCGTATCCCGGGCGCCGTCCAGCAGCTCGTCGCAGGAGAACATCCCGCCGGGCGTGCCGTGCAGCCGCATGAGCTTGCTCCAGCCCGCGCTGAACGCCTGCTGTTCCCTGAAACCCGGCCTAAGCAGGCCCATAAGTCCCGGTGTCTTAAGCGCCATGGCCACGTTTTTGCCGTGGGCGCGTCCAAAGAGGTTCGTGTAATACCCTTTTCCCCTGGTGTTCTCTTCGTTCAGACCCTGTTCCAGTTCTTTCCTGGATATCACCTGGGATATGGGGCGTATCTGCGGGAAAGTGTTGAACTCGCTCACCCAGTCGAAAGACTGTTCCCTAAGAAGCGCGCACAGCTCCGGCAGGTACTTCTGCCCGCTCAGGTTGTATATTTTCAGGGCGATGTATATGTTTTCTCCCGCGCGGTACGCCGAAACGCCCCTGAGCGGCCGTTTTTTCAGGTTAAGGTACTCCCACCTCAAAAAGCCGTCGATCATTTCCAGCGGCGCTTTGTCCGATGTGCAGGTAAAGTATTCGTACAGCAGATTCAGGCACTCGAACTGCAGCGTCAGATCCCCGTCCGTATCAGGACCGAAAAAGCCGTCCTCTCTGCGGGAACTCTTCAGGCGGGCAATGAACTCTCCGACCTGTTTTAAGCCTTCCGCATCGGACAGCACGCCGGCAAGCAGCCCGAGATCCCTGTAAAACGTGCAGACCCGCAAGTCGATATCCAGTTTTGAAACCGCGTTTGCCACGCTCTTAAGCGCTGCCAGGGCGTTTTTCGCGCCTTCCCCCAGCCAGCCTTCCGGGCGTATGCGGCCCGGGCTCAAAAGCGCTGTCTCGTTTGGGACCAGCGGCGGGCGGTTAAATACCGGTTTCACCTTTTGTCACGCTTTCCCGCTTGCTTCGCGGGCTCGAACATATGCAGTTCGCACTCTATCCTGCCGTTGTACAGCCGCCTTCTGCGGGCGGCGCGCTGGCCGTACTCCCTCTCAAAGCCCATATCGGCTGAGAACGCGGTCACGCTCCAAAGCGGGCAGCGCCTGGCCAGTTCGCCCAGCTGCCGCGCCACCGCGTGCGCCACGCGTATGTCGCCTATGCGCTCTCCGTAAGGAGGATTGGCGACTATCATGCCGGGCTCGCCCTTCAGGGTCACGTCGCGCATGTCCGCAACGCTTATCTCTATCCTGTCTCCCAGACCCGCCTGCCTGATGTGGCGCCTGGCAAGCTCCGCGGCTTCCGGGTCGATATCCGAACCCGCGATATGGATCTCTCTGCTGTAGCACTCGTCGTAGCGGCTCTGCGCCTCGCGCCTTACCGCATCCAGTTCGTTTTTGTCCACGAACGGCCACGCCTCCATGGCAAACGCCCTTCTGAGCCCCGGCGCCCGGTTGAGCGCGATGAACGCGCCCTCTATAAGCAGGGTGCCCGTGCCGCAGCAGGGGTCGTACAGGGGCTGCCATGGATGCCATCCGCTCTGCAGGATTATGGCAGCGGCCAGCGTTTCCCTGAGAGGCGCTTCTCCGTTCCAGGTGCGGTAGCCCCGCTTTGACAGGGGTTCCCCGCTGGCGTCAAGGCACACGCTCACTATGTCGTTTCTGATGCTCACGTCCACCTGCATCTTCAGGCCCGTTTCCGGCATGACACGCAGCCCGTAGGCGGCGCACAGCCTGTCAGCGATGGCTTTTTTGGTGATCTTCTGCACGTCCGAAGGGCTCATCAGCACGCTTTTCACGCAGTTCGCCCTGATCGGGAACGCCGCTTCCCTGCCGATATAGTCCTGCCAGGGCAGCGCCTTTATACCCTCGAAAAGCTCATCGAAGGTGACCGCCTTGAACTCGCCCACTTCAAAATAGATATGATCGCAGGTCCTGAGCCACAGGCTCGCCTTCATGGCGTCGGCAAAGCTGCCCTCAAAACGGGCGCCACCCACGTTCATGACCTCCACGTTGTTTATGTCAAGCCGTTTGAGATCCCTTCCTGTCAGACCTTCCATGCCGAAAGCTGCCGAGGCAATAAACTTCATATATCTTACGCTCATGCTTTCCCAGAGTCACTTCATTGTACCATATGTTACGACTGATTTCAACCTTATGACAAAAATATTACAAATATCTCAAGCATCACATAATAGCTTGATTTTTATAAATTTAACATACGATACAGCCAAGAATTTACCTGAAATGCGATTTTCACGGCTGGACCTGTGATATAATACAAAGTGCGGCTTTGTGCCGACACATCCTTATGCGCGGGCAGACGAGTTCCCGACGTCCCCCTGCGTTTAAGGGAATTTGAAGTATGGGAGGATACACCATGACTATCGACAAGAGTTCCATCATCGCCGAGTACGGCCGTCACGAGGGTGACACCGGTTCCCCCGAGGTGCAGATCGCGCTGCTCACCGCCCGCATCAACCACCTCAACGAGCACCTCAAGCTCAACAAAAAGGACCACCACTCCCGCCGCGGTCTGCTGCTGATGGTCGGTCAGCGCAGGGGTCTACTTGACTACCTCAAGAACACCGACATCGAAAGCTACCGTGCGTTAATCGCCAAACTCGGTCTGCGCAAGTAATTGCGCTCGTTTGCGCCGTCTCTTCATTGGGACGGCGCATTCCCTGAGGAGAGACAGTTTCGCTGTAGGGATGAAGCGCGGCAGAGCCGTTTGCCGCGCTTCATCCCTGCGGGGACAAGGCTACGGCGCTGTTTTCTCCTGACGATCCAGACAATTATTAGGAGGAAAAACATGTTCAAGAGCTATTCTATGGAGCTGGGCGGACGTACGCTCACTCTGGAGTTCGGCAAGTACGCCGAACAGGCCGCCGGCAGCACCTTCGTGCGCTACGGCGACACCGCCGTGCTGGTCAACGCTGCCGTAAGCGAGACTATCCGTCCCGGCATCGACTTCTTCCCTCTTGGCGTAGACTATGAGGAAAAACTGTACTCCGTGGGTCATATCCCCGGTTCCTGGAACAGGCGCGAAGGCCGTCCCGGCGAAAAGGCCATACTTACCAGCCGCCTGATCGACCGTCCCCTGCGCCCCCTCTTCCCCAAGGGAATGAGGAACGACGTGGCGGTCACCGCCACCGTTATGAGCGTCGATTTCGACTGCTCTCCCGAAACTCCCGCCATGATCGGCGCTTCCGCCGCCCTGTGCGTGAGCCAGATCCCCTTCGCCGGCCCCGTAGGCGCGGTGAACATCGGCCTGGTGGACGATGAGTTCGTCATCAACCCCACCCAGGCGCAGCGCGAAGTCAGCACTCTGGACCTGACCGTAGCCGGCACCAAGGAAGCCGTGCTGATGGTCGAGGCGGGCGCCAACGAAGTGAGCGAGGAAGTCATGCTCAAGGCCATCCTCTTCGCCCACGAGCAGGTCAAGCGCATCGTCGAGTTCCAGGATAACATCGTCAGCGAGATCGGCAAGACCAAGCAGGAGTTCCCCCTACAGCTGCCCGGTGATGACGTGAAGGCCGACGTACGCGAGTACGCCTACGATAAAGTAAAGTGGATGTTCGAGACCTTCGACCGCACCGAGCGCCAGGCGCGCGAAGAGCAGGTCAAGGCCGAAGTCAACGAGCATTTTGCCGAGAAGTACGCCGAGCGCATGGCCGAAGTGGGCGACGCGCTGTACTCCATCCAGAAGGAAGTCATGCGCCGCCGCATAATCGACGAAGGCATCCGCCCCGACGCCAGAAAGCTCACCGAAGTGCGCCCCATCTGGTGCGAGACCAGCGTGCTGCCCCGTCCCCACGGTTCCGCCGTGTTCACCCGCGGCCAGACCCAGGTCATGACCATCTGCACCCTGGCTCCCATGAGCGAAGTGCAGCTGCTGGACGGCATCACTCCCGAGACCACCAAGCGCTATATGCATCACTATAACTTCCCCGGCTATTCCACCGGCGAAGCCAAGCCCCTGCGCACCCCCGGCCGCCGCGAGATCGGCCACGGCGCGCTGGCTGAAAGGGCGCTGCGCCCCATGATCCCCTCCGTTGAGGAGTTCCCCTACTGCCTGAGGCTGGTCAGCGAGGTCATGTCCTCCAACGGTTCCACCTCCCAGGCCTCCGTGTGCGGCTCCACTCTGGCGCTCATGGACGCCGGCGTACCCATCAAGCGTCCCGTAGCGGGCGTTGCCATGGGTCTTATCAAGGACGTGGAGAACACCGGCAAGGTCGCCGTGCTCACCGACATCCAGGGTCTTGAAGACTTCCTGGGCGACATGGACTTCAAGGTGGCCGGTACCGCCAAGGGCATCACCGCCATCCAGATGGACATAAAGATCAAGGGCATCGACGAGGCCATCCTGCGCCAAGCGCTGGCTCAGGCCTACGACGGCCGCATGCACATCCTGGGCAAGATGCTGGAGACCCTGCCCGCGCCCAGACCCGAGCTGTCCAAGTACGCTCCCAAGATCATCCAGTTCAAGATCAACCCCGACAAGATCGGCGAAGTCGTCGGCCCCAAGGGCAAGATGATCAACTCCATCATCGCGGAGACCGGCGTCAAGATCGACATCGAGGACGACGGCAACGTATACATCGCCACCGAAAACGCCGAGATGGCACAGCGCGCCAAGAGCATGATCGAGGGCATCGCCCGCGAGCTCAAGGTGGGCGACGTGTTCACCGGCAAGGTCGCACGCATCATGTCCTTCGGCGCCTTCGTGGAGTACGCTCCCGGCAAAGACGGCATGATCCACATCTCCAAGCTGGACAACAAGCGCGTTGAGAAGGTCGAAGACGTGGTCAACATCGGCGACACCCTGGAATGCCGCGTGGCCGAGATCGACTCTCAGGGCCGCATCAACCTGGTCAGGAACGACATCGTTTACGACAACGATGCCATGCCCGTGCGCCGTCCCGCTCCCCGCAGGGATTCCCGCAACGGCGGCCGCAGGGAATAAACCGGATTTCTGATAAAGGCAGCCGTTCACGCGGCTGTCTTTAGTATTATCGGAGGTAAAATGGAGTTTCAGCGCTTTACACTTGACAACGGACTGAGGATAATCGGCGTGCCCATGCCCGGAATACGCACCGCTTCTTTGGGGCTCTGGGTAGACAGCGGCAGCATATACGAGACCAGGCAGCAAAACGGCATCAGCCATTTTATCGAGCATATGCTGTTCAAGGGCACTTATAAGCGCTCCGCAAAACAGATCGCTCAGGAAATGGACGCGGTAGGCGGGCTGTTGAACGCGTTCACGGACGTGGAAAACACCTGTTTCTACACCCGCGTGCTCACTGAGCATATCCCGCTGGCGATGGACATGATCTCCGACCTGGTGCTGAATTCCCGTCTCGACTCCGAGGACATCGAAAAGGAAAAAGGCGTGGTGCTCGAAGAGATCTCCATGGCGGAAGACACGCCCGATGACCTGGTGTTCGAGCTGCTTAACCAGGCACAGTTCCCCTCTTCCCGCTTAAGCCGCCCCGTGCTCGGCTCCGCGCGGAACGTGAAGAGCTTTTCCAGGGAGGACATAACCGATTACATGGCCGGGCGCTACCGTCCCGAAGGCGCGGTGCTGGCGATCGCCGGCAACTACGACTGGGACGCTTTCATCGCCCAGGCAAACAGCCTGTACGGAGCGTGGCAGCCCCTTGGCAAAAAACGCCGGGTGTTCCGCGCGCCCAAAGCCGCTCCCCGGATACTGCGCAAGGGCAAGGATATCGAGCAGATCCACATCTGCATCGGCTTCCCCGGCCCAAAGGCAGGCGACAAAAACAACTACGCCTGGAGCATCCTCTCGTCGATCCTGGGCGGCAGCCAGTCCAGCAGGCTGTTCCAGACTATCCGCGAAGAGCGCGGTCTCGCCTACAGCGTGTACTCTTCCATAGGCTCCACCCTCCCCGCGGGCATGTTCTTCCTGTACGCGGGAGCGAGCCCGAACAACGCCGGCGAAGTCGTAAAACTGCTGAACGCCGAGATCCGGCTAATCGCCGAAAAGGGAGTTACTTCCCAGGAATTCGAGATGGCCAAGCAGCAGACCCTGTCCCAGCTCATAATGGGCATGGAACAGTCTTCCGCCCGCATGAAACTCGCAGGACGGCGGCTGCTGATGCTTGACCAGACCCTGTCGCTGGAAGAGATGAGCGCGGGCTTCAAAAAGGTGACCTTGGACGAAGTCAATTCCCTCGCGGCAAGCCTTGCTGCCGCTCCCCGCAGCGCCGCGCTTGTCGGCGCGGGCGTTGACAAGGTAAGCGACGAACTGCTCAAAGGCGAAGCGTGCTGATCCGCAAGCCCTTTTATATTTTGAGAAATACAAAAGACTTACATAAAGCCCGAAACTCCGGTTTCGGGCTTTATCCGTATCAGGCATTTCCCTTGCCGGCAAACCTGTCACGATGACGAAGCTCCCCTTAGCCCCAAGGTTGAAACGGAATACGAAATGTGGTATAATATAGTTGGGTAGTTGTAATGACCGCGCCGTTTCCGGCGCATGATAACGGAGTATAAAAATGGCACTTGCATCAGAGCATTTCAGAGCGCTTAGGGAAAGCAGCCGCATAGCCGACACCCTGCCGCCCAGCGAAGCGGCGCAAACGTTGAACGGCATGATAAGCGAGACCCAGGCTCTCACGCTTTCCCAGCTGCCCACGTCCAACGCCAAGCAGCTGGGCAGCATACTGTTTTCCCACGAAGGCGGCATGATATCCGCTTTCGACACGCTGAATCCCCCGCAGCTCAGACGGCAGAAGGGCAAGCTGTTTACCGTCAATCTGCTTTTCGCCGCACTGAGCGTGCTTATAGCCCTGGCTGCAGTATACATGATGTGGCAGGAAAAGAAGATCGTCTGGGCGCTGTTCGTGATCGTTTCCGCCGCGCTGGGGCTGGTCGCTTACTTCCTGCCCCGCAAAGACGCTCAGGTCACTGCCGCCGAATCGGTGGACATGAACGCGCTTTTGTCCCTTGCCGAGCGGCGCATGCAGGCCATAGACCGGGATCTTGACGCGTTTTTGTCCATACCCACCGAAAACACCGACGGTGACGATTCCATGCTCAGGATCATCACCCTTGCCGCAAGCCTCAAGCGTGAAGACCCGTCCAGTGTGCCGGACGAACTGATGACCGCCATCACCACGCTGTCAATAAGCAAGGGCTACGACTTCCTCGAATATACTCAGGACAATCAGGCCCTGTTTGACGTGATGCCCACCAAGCGCGAGACGCGCACGATAGTGCCCGCCGTGGTCAAGGAGGGGCAGCTGGTAGCCAAGGGCATGGCCATACTCAATATCGCCGAGAACGGAGAAGTGCAATGCGCTACATCGGTATAGACATAGGCGACGGGGAAAGCTGCGTCGCGCTGCTGGAAGAAAACAGTGTTATAGAGCCCGTCATCCTGCCGATAAACGGGCAGGGAAGCATAATATCCGTGGTGGGCATGAGCTCTACCACAGTCAAGGTCGGCGAAGAAGCCCTGCTCGACCCCAGGGTCGTGCACCTGCGGAGCCGCTTCAAAAGCCGCTACCTTACCACTCTGGACGCGGAAAGGGACATCGAACGCTTCGCCTACGGCATAAAAGCCGCCCTGGAAAAGGAAGACCCGGAGCTGTTCGGCAAGGAAACGTACGTGACCGTGGGCTGCCCAGCCGGCTGGAAACCCAACGACAGGGAACGCTACGCCGAAATAATGCGCAAGGCGGGCTTTTCAAACGTGCATATAGTGTCCGAGAGCCGCGCGGCGTTCTTTTACGCCCGTTACTCCCACAACCTGTCCGTCGCGCCGGAACTGCTCAGCAAAAACGCGCTCATAATAGACATCGGTTCCTCCACCACCGATTTTGCCTACATAATCAACGGCAGGGAGTCCGACATCGGCACTTTCGGGGACGTATCCCTGGGCGGCGGCCTCATAGAGGCGTGCATGCTGGAAAAGGCAGTCAGCAAAAGCCCCCGGAAAGACGAGATACTGAGCGTGTTCCAGGAATCCGCTTCCTGGAAAAACCGCTGCGAGATCGGCGCCAGGCGGCTGAAAGAGCAGTATTTCCTCGACGAGGCCCGCTGGCAGACCACTCCCTGCGTAGCGTCGGAGACCATATACTACGACGAACCCGTTAAACTCAAGTTCGAGCTGGACGAGGAAAAGATGCTCAATATCATATCCACGCCCATGGACGAGCTGCACGGCGCCACCTTCCAGGAGTGTTTAAGCGACCTTATGCGGCACGCCCGGCTGGCTACGAGCGAGAATCCGCCGGAACTGGTGATACTTACCGGCGGCGCGTCACGCATGGGCTTTTTCAAGACCGCCTGCGCCCAGGAATTCCCCGACGCCACCATCGTGCTGTGTCCCGAACCCGAGTACTCCATCGCCAAGGGGCTGGCTTACGCGGGCCGCGTGGACAAGCGGCTGAGTGATTTTTACGAGGATATAGACGCTTTCTTCAAAAGCGGAGAGATCAAAAAACTGGTGGAAGAATCTCTGTCCTGGCTCACCGTGCCAATGGCCAGCGCCCTGTCCGGCCGGATAATCAACGACGTGGTCATGGACGCGCTGGACAGATGGAAAAAGGGCGAGATCCGCACGATAGACGAATTGGATGCCCCGATAATCGACGGCACGGACAAACTGCTAAAGTCGCTCGACCGGATCGAGGAACTGAAACCCGTGGTCAGCGACTGGTGCCGTCAGCTGTTCAGCCGTCTGCAGCCCCGCCTGGACGAGATCTGCCACGCCCACAGCGTGGACAGGTCGTCCATGTCCTTAAGCGCGGTGCATTACCTGGCGGGTCCCGAAAAGATGGACATAATGATGGAGAACCGGTTCATCTCCACTCTGACATACATAGTTTCCGCTTCCGTCACCGCCGTGCTCTGCGGAGGCGGCTCCGTGGCGCTGCTGACCGAAGGCCCCGTCGGCCTGCTGGCAGGCGCGATTATCGGGCTGATCGTCGGTTTCGTGGGCAAAAAGGCCGTGGACAATGCGGTCAGAAAAGCCGACCTGCCCCGCCTTATGCGTAAGCTGGTCGGCTCATCCCTGAAAAGCAGCCTTTCTTCTTCCAAACAGCGTAAGAGCATCGAGGAAGAACTGGTGCGCACCATGCAGAAGCCCGAGTTCGTCACTCAGCTGGTAAACGACGTGACCATCTCCCTGGAATCCCAGATAGTCCAAATGGCCAGAAGCGTGGAAATGCCCATAGTTCAATAAGCTTTTTTGCGGGAAAACGCGTTTTTCGCCAGTCTGAACGCCATAGTCGCCACGAATATGCCCATGGCTATCGCCACCGATACGCCTAGGGCATATTTTCCTTTTTGGACAAATACGTCTATGTGGTTCTCCAGCAGCCCCAGTAAGCTGTAAAACATCGAGCCGCCGGGCACCATGGGAATGTTTACGGCGATGACGAAGGTGGTCACCGGCGTCTTGAGCGCACGGGCCATGATCTCGGAATACAGTGTACCCACAGCCGCGGCGATGGCGTAACATACGCCTTCGTTAAGCCCCGTCTCCATGCTCAGCAGATATACCAGCCATGTCATCGCGCCGCCCAAAGCATTGTACCACAGCTTTTTGCCCCGCATATGGTATATAAACGCGAATCCGAACGAACCCGAAGCAGCCCAGACGAGCGGCAAGATCCATTTACTCAGCATAGGCACCACCTACAGCCCTATCTTGCCCGCTACGGTGAGCATGCCCGCAGCGCCCAGCGCCAGCACTATTCCCAGGAACAGCGCCTCCGAAATATGCATTACGGCCGCCTGTATATCGCCCGATATAAAATCCCTGAAGCCGTTGAGCAGCTCAACACCCGGCACCAACAGCATGACGACGCCTATAATGATCTTGTCTGCGTCCCTGCCGAGACCCAGCCTCACGCTCACCGCAGCCGTCAGCGCCGCGAACGCGCCGCCCAGCAGCACCACGAATACCTTGTTTCCGACGCCCTGGGCAGTGATCGCCCGCTTGACCCAGTACAGCAAGCCGCCGATCAGCATGCTTGCCAGCGCATCCAGCCACACGCCGCCGAAAAACATGGTGAACGCCGCGCTGGTGAACGCATAGATCAGGCACAGCTGCAGGGTCGTGCGCTCTTTCTTGGTGACTGCCGCCTCGAACATGCTCCTGGCTTTGGAAATGTCCGGCGTTTCGGCGCACAGTTCCCTTGACAGGTTGTTGAGCCTGTCAAGCAGTTCCATGTCGGTCTCGCTTTCTGATACCCTGCGCGAGGAACAGTGCTCCACGCCTTCAAACTCGCAGGTCACGATTATGTTGGAGGGCACCGCAGTGACCTGGGGCTTGGTCCCGCCGTAAGCGCAGACCAAGCGCGTCACAGTGTCCTCTACCCTATAGACCTCCGCGCCTGAGACCAGCATGAGCTTTGCCGTGTCCATTATCAGGCTCAAAAGCGCGTTGTATTCCTCAAAGGTCATTTTTTCGTCTCCAGCGCGGCGCGCAGCACGGGATATATGGTCTTTGCCATCTTGTAGAAGCCCAGATCGTTGGGATGCGTGCCGTCTACGGTGCAGGCATCGCTGTCCTTTGCGCCAAACAACCGGTACCCGTTGACGTAAAACACGTTTTTGTCTCCCGCTTTCAGGGCATTCAGATAAGTCCGGCGGCAGACCGCCCTTCTTTTTTTCGCATCTTCCGCGTCGTGTCCCCAGTCGGGTCTGGACACTATCACTATGGGCAGCTGCGGCTGTGCGGCACGGATCGTCTTAAAGAAGTTTTCGTGAGTAGCCTTAAGGTGTTCCGGGTTCGGTGCATTGTGGTCGTAGTCCAGCACGAACGCGCTCATCCTGAGCGAAGCGATATACTCCGCCATCTCGTTTTCCCCCTTGGCATTTCCGGAGAAGCCCAGGTTGATGTGGTCAGAATCCAGCCAGCGGGATATGAAGCCCTGATAACTGTTGCCGGGACGTGAGGCGCAGCCACCCTGCGTGATCGAAGAACCGTAATACACCACGGGCACGTCTATGCCGTACTTTTTGGGTGCAGACACGCTTTTTCCCCTGGGCACACCCACATACATGTTTGTGATACCGTTGTACAGGGGCAGGTTCACCTCCACCGAATGCAGGCCTTCTCCCAGGTTCGCAGTGCCTTCGAAATATCCGCCCCTGTCGTTTGCGGGACGCACGGAAGCAACGAAAACGCCGTCTGAATACACGTCTATGCCCGCGCTGCCGGTCAGCGGCATATGGCTCATCATGCCCGTATTCAGGCTTCTGACCCTGAACGCCAGCGCTGCCGAATCCATTTCAAAGCGCACGCGTCCGCCCGCGGTGTGCCAGGCCAGGGTGTTTACGCCGTCGGACAGCCTGGGCAGCAGCGTCAAGGGCAGACGGCAGAACTTTTCTCCCTCATGCACCGCAAGACCCCTGATCTCAAACGGCTTTTCAAGCACGTCATACCACTCGAAATCCTTTGCTTCGAATACGCTGCCCCGCAGAAAATTCCTGTCGATCCTGGTGATGTCCATGGTTTTTCCTCCATTACAATAGGCGAGGGAATCCTCCCCCGCCATATGCGGTCAGACTGTATTATTCGTCGTCCAGGCTGAAGTTCACGCTGTCCGCCTGGAAGCCCCTGCGCGCTTCCCTCTTGGGAGCGGCGGTCTGAGGCCTGGGAACTTTCTTCTCGGGAACATGAGTGTTCTGCAGCGGACGGCGCGGCTGGGGCACGGTTGAGCTGCCCGGTCTGGGCGCCGCGGGACGCTGTGCGGGCCTGTTCTCTCCGGCAGCGGCGGGATGCGGGACCTTTCTTACCCGGCGTACATCCTCATCACCCATCAGAGGCTGCTGCAGGCCGGTGCGGGGCTTGTTTTCGCCGTCCACGGCATGCGGCCTTCTCAGGGCAGTGAAACCTTCCTCCCTCTGGGGAGCGGCGGGTTTCTCAAAACCGGTGGCGATAACGGTGATGCGCACCTCGTCGGACAGGCTGTCGTCTATGCCCGCGCCGAAGATGATGTTGGCCTCGGGGTCAGCTGCCTGCTGTATGCGCTGGGCGGCCTTGTTGACCTCGAACAGGGTCATATCCTGGGAGCCGGTGATGTTGATAAGCACGCTCCTGGCGCCGTCGATGGAGGTCTCCAGCATGGGAGACTGTATGGCGTCTTCCGCCGCTTCTATCATGCGGTTCTCGCCCCTGGCGGTACCGATGCCCATGTGGGCAAGGCCCTTGCTCTCCATAACGGTCCTGACGTCCGCGAAGTCCAGGTTGATCATGGCAGGCAGCGCGATAAGGTCGCTGATGCCCTGTATGCCCTGGCGCAGGATGTCGTCCGCGTCACGGAAGGCGTCTTCCATGGTGGTAGCTTCGGAAACGAAGGTGAGCAGCTTTTCATTGGGCACCACTACCAGCGTATCCACATTGGTCTTAAGCTCCGCAATGCCCTTTTCGGCGTTCTTCATGCGCTGACGGCCTTCAAAAGCGAAAGGCTTGGACACTACGCCTATGGTCAGAATGCCCTGGTTGCGGGCGATCTCCGCTATCACGGGAGCCGCGCCGGTGCCGGTGCCGCCGCCCATACCGCAGGTCACGAACACCAGATCCGCGCCCTGGATGACGTTGAGCAGCTCCTCACGGCTTTCCTCCGCGGCGCGCTTGCCGATGTCCGGATTCGCGCCTGCGCCCAGGCCTTTGGTGAGCTTTTCGCCGATCTGGACCTTTACGCCCGCTTTGCTAAGCTCCAGCGCCTGCTTGTCGGTGTTCACCGCTATGAATTCCACGCCCTTGAGGCCTCTGTCCAGCATGCGGTTTACCGCGTTGGTCCCGGCGCCTCCTACTCCAACTACCTTTATAGAGGCAAAATTGGTTGTGTCAAAATCGTACTGCAGCACAAGGCATCCCCCTAAACTATAATTTCTTGCTATTCTTCGTCTTCATCGGGACGGTTCTTGGAAAAGAGTCCCTTGAATGTATCCAGAGCTCTCATAGGCAGCGTCTGCTGTTCGTCATATCTCTGCTCTATGGAGTCGAATATCAGATCCACCAGCCCCAGCGTACTGGCGTACTCCGGGCTTTTGAGTTTGTTTGTCGGCAGGTCGTCCACCAGTTTGACTTTCCTGCCCAGGTAGCTTTCCAGGTAATCCGCCGCGCCCCTCAGGCATGCCAGCCCGCCGCCCGTCACGTAGACGACGCTCTTAAGAGCCAGTTCACTCTTGGCGCTCTCTATCACCTTTCTTATCACGTTGGCGGTCTTTTCCAGCGCGACCTCCACCAGCTTGCACACTACCTCGGGTTTGTACTGGCTTAGCGCGCTGTTCTTCCCCTGGGGATTCAGCAGCGTGGATTTGGACTTTTCCCCCACCACGACCGCGCGCTTCAATTCTTCCGCCTCGTCATAACGGATCTCGAGTTCGTCCGCAAGGTAGCTGGTTATGTCGTTTCCGCCCACAGGCAGCACCGCGTGATGCACTATAGCGTCGCCCCTGAGCACGGAGATCTCGGTGTTGTACATGCCCGCGTCTATGAACACGCAGCCCGCGTCCCGCTCGGCGGGATCGGTGGACAAAAGCTGTTCGCCCAAAGCGGGGGACAGAAAACCGTTTATGGTGATGCCCACGTGCCCCATGATGTCCCGCATGTCGTCCACAAAGTCAGCGCTCGCGATTATGAACGATACCCTGGCGGAAAGGTAATTGCCTTTCATGCCCTGGGGTTCCATGGTCTTGGCGCCTCTGTCCACGCTGTACCAGGCGGGCGAGCGGTGGATCACGTAGTCGTCCGAATCCTTGAAGTTCATGACGTCCGCCGCCATGTCCTCCACTGCCTGAATGTCTTCTATGCTGACCCGGCCGTTTTCGCCCTTTATGGGCACCTCGGCCTCGGCGCACCTTACATGCATAAATTCGCAGGGAACGCCGATATATATATCTTTTATAGGCGTGCCTGCATCGCTTTGCGCCGCTATAATGGAGTTGTATATGGCTTTATTTAAACTATCCCAGTCTGTCCAGTCCCCCGAGCCGTATCCGGCATAGTTCACCTTGCCGCAGCTCACTATCTGACAATGATTGCTTCTGGTGCTGCTTTGGGCAATAACGGTAACTATTTTCGAGGTGCCGAACTCGATAGCCGCTACCCTCGTCTTCATCTATTGTTTGCTTCTCCCGGCAAATCTGCCTGTGCCCCTATTCACTATGTGGGTATTATACTCCCCGGGGCAGAAATTGTAAATATGTTTTATGGAAATATTTCAAAAGTATTACAAATAATTTTTCTACATGCCGTTGGATGACTGGAAGAAGTCCGGAGCCGGTTTGTGGAAGCCGTTCTCACCCGCGACCTCTATGCTGCCGTCGTTCACGCCCTTGTCAAGCATGCTTTTGGCAATGTCGAGCGAAGTCGCCACGTCAAACCGCAGGTTTATCTTAACCGGCACATTTTTATATGTAGCGAGCCTTACTTCCTGGTTGTCCAGCATGGATATTTCCGTAAACACGCCGGTCAGCCCGTTGTCGCGGATGACCTTGGCTATGATTAGCGCGTCGTCCAGCCTTGAATTTACGCCGGTTGTCACTTCACCCTGAGCGGGATACCGCAGCTCCGCGCCGAACACCTTTATGGGTTCCGTGCCTGTCAGCCTGTCCGAAATGGTCAGCACGTATTTGTCCTCGTCCAGCGTCACATACTTGCCCGCGGTCGAAATGGTGGCAAGGGGCGTCCTCGCGCTGATTATAAGATTCGCGCTGCTGCCGCTTAATCTGACCTCGTCAAGCTTGAAATAGCCCAGGGACGCCACGCCGTGCTTTGCCTGGTCTTCCCACTCGCTCTTGCTGCCGCTCTTCTGCCCCGTGACACCGCTGGCACGCACGAAATCCGTGTCTGTCAGTCCCATGCCCGCGGCTTTGTCCCGCGCGGCGCCCACATAGCTCACATGCACGGTCTTGACCCGGCTGGCGGGAAGCGCGTAGATGAGCAGCAGCGCCGCTATAAGCACTATGCACGCCACGATCACTATTGTTGCGGTACGTCCGTCTCTTTCGGCGGTTTTACCCATATTGCCCTCCCCTTCGCTTTCAGACACAAAATCGACAACCCGTTTCCGGTCGTCGATATTTGTTTGTCGTCTGCAGTTTTCGCTTATTTCAGCTCGCCGACTATGCGCTTGAATTCCTCGCCCCTGTGCTCAAAGTCTTTGAACATGTCAAAGCTGGCGCATGCGGGTGACAGAAGCACGTTCCAGCCGTCCCGCGCGCGGCTTTTCGCCGTCAGTATCGCCTTCTCAAAATCGTGTCCCACATACTCGCAGGCGTCAAAGCCCGCTTTTCTGAGCGCTTCGCCTATCTTTTCCCCGGTATCTCCCAGGAGCACCGCGTATTTGACCGGGGAATCCATTATGACGCGGCACATCTGGGTGTAGTCGGAGTTCTTTTCACTGCCGCCCAGCAGTATGACCGTCGGTCTCGTCATGGCTTCCACGGCTTTTATGGTGCTGTCCGGATTGGTGCCCTTGGAATCGTTTATGTACCTGACTCCTTCCAGCTCCCTCACGGGTTCTATCCTGTGCTCGACGCCCTTAAAGCTTCTGAGCACTTCGCGTATGATCTGCCCGGGGACCCCCACAGCCTTTGCCGCGCATACCGCAGCCAGCACGTTTTCCAGGTTGTGGGTGCCCGGAAGCAGTATCTCTTCCGTACCTATTACTTCTTCTTCGGCGCCGCCCGATGCGAACACCGCTTTGCCGTCCTTCACATACGCGCCTTCACTGAGTTTTTCGCGTCTGGAGAAAAACAGTACTCGGCAGTTTACGCGTTTCGCCATTTCCCGCGTGACCGGGTCGTCATAGTTCAGCACGCACACGTCGTTGCCCGCCTGGTTCATAAAGATCCGTTCCTTTATGCGGGCGTAGTTCTCCATGGTCTTGTGGCGGTTCAAATGGTCCTCGGTCAGGTTGAGGATCAGCGAAATGTCGGGTCTCAGGCTGGACACGGTCTCAAGCTGGAAGCTGGAAAGTTCGCACACGGTCACGCTGTTTTCGTCAGTCTCCTGCGCGTGAGCGGCATACGGCTCGCCTATGTTGCCCACAACAAAGGTGCGTTTGCCCCATGCCTTCAAAAACTCACCCAGCAGAGTGGTCGTGGTGGTCTTGCCGTTGGTGCCCGTTACGCCTACCAGCAGCCCCTTTGAGAAACGATATGCCAGCTCTATCTCGCTTATAACCTCTATGCCCATTTCCCGCGCTTTTACCGCCACGGGATGATCCGCCGGGATACCGGGAGAGATCACCAGCGTATCGATGCCTTCCAGCAGCCCTTCCGGTTTTTCTCCCAGACGGTTTTCGATCCTGAGCCCTTTTAACGGTTCCAGACTGTCGCCCAGCTGCCGGGCAGTCTTAAGATCGTTTATTATCACGCGTTTGCCTGACCCGGCCAGCAGACCCGCCGCGGCGACTCCGCTTTTCGCCATGCCCCATACAAGAAAGCTGTTCATATTTTACACCCTTAAAAACAATATCAGCGCCAGCGCGCAGCCCGCCAGCGTAACTGCGTTGTATACCGCCACGATGCGCGTTTCGGGCATGCCGCCCAGTTCCAGGTGATGATGGTACGGCGACATCCTGAACAGCTTCCGGCCCTTGTGGCGGCGCATGTAGAGCAGCTGCAGTATGTCGCTCAGACTCGATATCACCATGGTCACCAGCATAAACGGCAGCATGAGCATACAGCCGCTTGCGACCGCCATGCCCGCAATCGCGCCGCCTATGCCCAGCGACCCCACGTCGCCCATGAACATGCGCGCGGGGTTGGTGTTGTACACCAGGAACCCTATCAGCGCGCAGGCCATTATAAGCGCGAACAGCGCCAGCGACAAAAGAGCGTCGCTCCCGGTCTTTACCCCGTTTGCCGCAAGGAACACGGTCATTGAAAGGAACACGATCACGCTGTTGGAGCTTAACAGCCCGTCCAAGCCGTCCAGCAGGTTGGCGGAGTTGTCCACCGCCACGAACGCGAACAGCGTCAGAGGCAGATACACCAGCGCGCTGTCCAGCTTCGTGTCCGTAAAGGGCAGGCTGAGTTTCGCGCCGTATATGTTGACCTTAAGCCCGATCAGCGTCATTATCAGCGCCGCCAGCAGCTGAAGCAGCATTTTCTGCTTCGCGCTCAGGCCCACGCTCCTGTGACGCACGACCTTCAGGTAATCGTCATAGAAACCTATAGCTCCGAACAAAAGCATGCATACCACTGAAAACAGCAAAGGAAGGGGTATGCCGCCCTTCCAGATAAGTGAAAACAGTATGGTAAGCAGCGCGCCCACGGGCAGAAAACCCATGCCGCCCATGGTCAGCGCGCCCTGCTTTGATTTATGGTTCTGCGGTCCCAGTTCGTTTATCGTCTGCCTCGCGGACAGCCTTTTAAGTATAGGCTCAAGTACATACTGGGCGCATAATGCGCAAAGCAGCGCTGCCAGCGCCGCGATAACGAATAATCTCATAATTTGATATCCTTGCTCAGATTTCCTTAAGCAGTTCCCTGACTATCTCTTTTTCGTCGAAGGGATGCTTTACGCCTTTGATCTCCTGATAAGTCTCGTGACCCTTGCCCGCAAGCACTACCGTGTCGCCGCTCTGCGCCATCGTAAGCGCACGGCGTATGGCCTCCCTGCGGTTTTCTATTATCTCATAATTCTGCGTTACCGCGCTGATACCTGCTTCTATCGCCTTTATTATTTCCATGGGCTCCTCGTCCCTGGGGTTGTCGCTGGTGACGATGCTGTAATCCGCCAGCCTGCCGCCGATCTCACCCATGATGGGACGCTTGGTCTTGTCCCTGTCGCCGCCGCAGCCGAACACAGCTATGAGCTTCCTCTTTGTGGACTGCTTTAAGGACTTAAGCACGTTTTCCAGCGCGTCTGGAGAGTGGGCATAGTCCAGTATCACCCGGTAGGGAGTATGCGTGTCCAGCAGTTCGACCCGTCCCGGCACGTTGGATATGGCCTCGAGTCCCGTTTTGATATGCTCCGGCGCGATGCCGCACGCATCTGCCAGCGCGGCAGCCGTCATCGCGTTGTATACGTTGAATAACCCGCTCAGGCGCAGGTTGATCTCTTCCTTGAAACGCTTGTGGAATGTCAGAAGGAAGCGTACGCCCGTTTCCGTCACTTCGATCCCCTTGGCGTATGTGTTGGCTTTTTCCCTTATCCCTACGGGCAGATACTTTACGCCCAGCGCTTCGACCGCATGCCTGACCCTGGCGTCGTCCACGTTCACCACCATGTTGTCGGTCATGGGGATTATCTTGAGCTTGGCGTCAAGGTAGTTTTCCATCGTGACGGAATAGTCCAGGTGATCCTGAGAAAGATTGGTGAACGCTGCCGCCTCAAAACGGGTGCCGTCTATGCGGTGCATGTCCAGCGCATGGGCGGAGACTTCCATTATCACATATTCAATTCCCGCTTCCCTCATGCGGGACAGTATCTTCTGGAACTCTATGGGATCGGGCGTGGTGAGGCCCGCTTCGTACTCCCTGTCGCCGATAAGCACGCATACGGTGCCGATGAGACCTGTCTTGTGTCCCGCCGCTTCCAGTATGCTCTTGAGCAGGAAGGAGGTCGTGGTCTTGCCCTTGGTGCCCGTTATGCCCACCAGTTTGAGCTCTCTGGCAGGATATCCGTAGAAAGTTGCCGCCAGGTAGCTGAGCGCCTCGCGTGTGGACTTTACCAGGATCTGTGGCAGCGCCGTGTCCAGTTTCCTCTCGGTCACCAGCGCGGCGGCGCCCGCCTGCTCGGCCTGCGGCGCAAGCAGATGGGAATCCGTCTTAAGTCCCTTTACACACACAAACAGGCTGCCCTTTGTCAGCCTCCTTGTGTCCGTGCAAACGTCCGATATTTCAGTGTTTTCGTCGCCTGTTATTTCATACGGGAAGGGCAGCCCCGCCGCAAGCTCTCTGAGTTTCATAGTCCCTCTTTCTTACCTTCCGGCAGTCTGGCTGCCTGCGCGCTGAGGCAGGTATATGCTTACCGTCTTTACCGCCGCGGGACGCTGCATATACAGCTTCTCCTCGGCGACCTGGCATATGACGCGATTGGATTTTTCGTTTTCGAGTATCAGGTTTTTGCGCTCTATGGTCTCGCTGAGTTCCTGCCTTTTTTCCACAGCCGCCGCCAGCTGTCCCTCCAGACTCGCGCTGCGGGACCACACCAGTGCAAACCAGACCACTACCCCGACGAACAGGACGGCGGCGGAACAGAAAGCCATGGTCCTCTTCTGTCTTTCTTTCCTGAGCTTCGCCTCCCGGGCGGCTCTGGCGGACGCAGACATCCTGTTGCCCGCGGCACGGGTGCGCCTTACGCTGTCATTCCAGACATACGGCCTGGTCCCCTGGCCGTTTATCCTTCTCTGGCTCATGCTTCCCCGTCTCCTTTGCTAACCTGAATGCCTGTGGAAAAATATGTGTCGTATACGTAGTCCAGCGCTTCTCCGGCGTTTTCGCCGTCAAGGGCGGAGAGGCTGGCGTTGAACGCCTGGGCGTTCCAGATCTCCAGCGTGGCTCCCACGCCTGCCAGCACCGCTTCGCTGCCCTCGTTCAGGCCGTAAGCCTGGCGCAGCGCCTGCGGGATGAGCACGCGGCCTTGGGCGTCGGTGTTGTAATCCGGGAATGTGGATGAGAAGATCATCCTGAGCAGCCCGTGCGCCCTCCTGTCTGTTTGCGGGATGCGCCTCAGGAGCTCGCTCTTCTTCTCCCAGTCCCGGGCAGTATAAAAAGCCGGGGTCTTCAGATCCTCCGACAGGGAAATCACGAAGTTTTCCCCAAGCAGATCTCTGTACCCCTGCGGAAGGAAAAGCCTGCCCTTGGAGTCCACCGTCAGAAAACTTCTACCGCTGAATTCCGACATCAAGCTCCCTCCTCCCTTCTTTGTGTGGAATATTATACCACAAATTTCCACATTTGTGGAAGATATTTCCCCGTATTTCCACGCATCGATATGTTAATTCTGTGTTAATTGCATAAAAAAATATTGTATTCCGGAAAATAGATGGTTTTCCACAAGAGGCGTTTGTGGATAAATTTGTTTTTTTGTGGATAAAAATCCGCCCGCTCGGCCTCTTCCGTTCGTCAGTCCGACCGCTTCGTTTTTTCGCCTGTGGAAAAATCTGTGCATAAAAAAAGACCGCCGAAGCGGTCTGTTTGGTCTGTGTCGTCTTTATGCGTCCGTTTTTGAGTGGTACATCTCCGCCAGGCCCCCGTGGGAGGTCTCGCGGTATTTCACGTTCATGTCTTTCCCGGTACGGTACATTGTGGAAATGACTTCGTCAAAAGATATCTTGCGCGTCTGAAACAGGAATCTGGACAGATTCACTGCGCTCATGGCCCTCATTGCGGCGACCGCGTTGCGCTCGATGCAGGGTATCTGCACCAGGCCGCAAATGGGGTCGCAGGTGAGGCCCAGGTTATGCTCCATGGCGATCTCCGCCGCGTACTCGATCTGGTCCGTGGAGAGCTTGTACAGCGCCGCAAGCCCGCCCGCGGCCATAGAGCACGCGGAGCCGATCTCCGCCTGGCAGCCGCATTCCGCGCCGGAGATAGACGCGTTGGTGCGTATCAGGTTTCCCAGCAGCCCCGCCACCGCCAGCGCGTCCAGGATCTCCTCCTCCGGAAAGCCCCGGTCGTTCTGCATGTAGTAAAACACAGCCGGTATCACGCCGCACGCGCCGCAGGTGGGCGCGGTCACGACGATCGCTTCCGACGCGTTCTGCTCGCTGGCCGCATAGGCATAAGCCGCCACCAGCCGGTTCATGGTAACGTCCGCGCTCTCGTTGTAACAGCGTTTTTCGTAGAGCAGCTTCGCCTTCCGTTTCAGGTGCAGTTCACCGGGCAGTTCTCCCTCGCGCTTCAGGCCTTCTTCCACTTCCCGGCGCATCGCCTGCCAGATCACCCGCAGGTGTTCCTTGAGTTCAGGCTCCTTCATGGCGATATACTGGTTGAGCGTGAGCCCCTTTTCGCGGCAGTATTCCGCTATGGCGCCGAAACTCTCCAGTTCGTAGATATCGTCCTCGTCCCGGGAGCTCTCCCCTTCCAGCTTCACCTGTCCGCCGCCTACCGACATGACCTTCTGGCTTTTTATCACCCGGCCGTCCTTCACCGCCTCAAACAGCATGGTGTTCGGATGGGGCAGTTTCCTGGTGCGGCGGTCGCTCTTCACTTTGGCGTTTGGCAGCGCGGACATTATCGCCTTTGCGGTGGAGTGGCCCTCGCCCGTAAGCGCCAGGGAGCCGTACAGCGTGACCCTGAACTCATCCGCGTCCGGATAGCGCTGCCCGAACATCACCGCCGCGCGATACGGACCTACCGTATGGGACGATGAAGGCCCGTGGCCGATCTTGTACACGCTGCCAATGATTTTCATATCCGCCTCCGATCACACTTCGGTATGCACGAATCTTAATTTGTCGCCATCCGGCAGCATCCTTACCCTCTGGCCCAGCTGGATATTCCCGGACAGGATCTCTTCGCTCAGCGCATCTTCCACCAGCCTTTGGATGGCCCTGCGCAGGGGTCTTGCACCGTACTGCAGATCGTATCCCGCCTTTGCCGCCACCTGAGCCGCCTCGCTGGTCACCTCCAGCTCGATGCCACGCTCCTTTATGCGCTTGGCCACGTCGTTCATCATGTGCAGAGCGATCTTGTCAATGTCCTCTTTCTCCAGGGCGTGGAACACGATTATCTCGTCCACGCGGTTCACGAACTCGGGCCTGAACAGCTTTTTGACTTCGCCCATAAGGGTCTCTTTCATGTCCTCATAGGTCTTTTCCCCGTCGGTGGTGCTGCCGAACCCCATGGATCTGCGCGTGCCTATCTTGTGGGCGCCCGCATTGGAAGTCATGACGATTATGCAGTTTTTAAAGTCTACCACACGGCCCTGGCCGTCTGTGAGCCGTCCGTCCTCAAGCACCTGCAGCAGGATATTGAACACATCCGGATGCGCCTTTTCGACCTCGTCGAACAGCAGCACGCTGTATGGCTTGCGCCTCACGCGTTCTGTCAGCTGCCCGCCCTCGTCGTAGCCCACATAGCCCGGCGGAGAGCCGATCAGACGGGACACGGAGTATTTTTCCATGTACTCGCTCATATCCACGCGTATCAGCGCGTCCTCATCCCCGAACAGCGCTTCGCCCAGCGCCTTGCAAAGCTCCGTCTTTCCCACGCCCGTTGGGCCCAGGAAAATGAACGAGCCTATGGGGCGCCTGGGATCCTTCAGGCCCGCCCGCGCCCTGCGCACCGCCTTGCTCACGGCTTTTATCGCTTCATCCTGCCCCACCACGCGGCGGTGCAGTATCTCTTCCATATTTAGGAGCCGCTCCGCCTCGTCCTGGGTCATGCGGGACACGGGTATGCCCGTCCACTGACTGACGACCTGGGTGATCTCGTCCTCGTTCACCGTCTCCACTTTCTGGGTACGGCGGGTCTCCCAGTCTTTTTTGAGTTCTTCCATCTCGTTGGTCAGGTTTTTTTTGCTGTCCCTCAGGTCTGCCGCCCGCTCGAAGTTCTCGTCGAATACCGCCCGGCGGATCTCCTCGTCGAGTTCCTCCAGCTTTTTCTGCTGTTCCAGCATATCCGGCGGAGCAAGGAACGTCCTGACCCTCACTCTTGAAGCCGCCTCATCCACCAGGTCTATGGCTTTGTCGGGCAGGAAACGGTCCGAGATATACCTGTCGCTCAGCCTCACCGCCGCTTCCAGCGCGTCGTCCGTGATCTTGACGTGATGGTGGTTTTCGTACCTTTCCCTCAGGCCTTTAAGGATCTCTATGCTCTCGTCCAGCCCGGGTTCGCCCACGTTGACGGGCTGAAAACGCCTTTCCAGCGCCGCGTCCTTCTCTATGTACTTGTGGTATTCCCTGAGCGTCGTGGCGCCTATGCAGCGGATGTCTCCGTTGGACAGCGCCGGCTTCATTATGGCCGCTGCGTCTATTGAGCTTTCTCCGGCGCCCGCGCCTACCATGGTATGCATTTCGTCAATGAAGAGGATGATGTTGCCGGCTTCCTTGACCTCGGTTATCATGCTCTTGACGCGTTCCTCGAATTCGCCGCGGTACTTCGCGCCCGCCAGCATCCCGGGAATGTCCAGGGACATGATGCGGGTGCCGTTAAGTATTTCCGGGATGCAGCCCTCGGCGATCCTTTGGGCAAGCCCTTCCGCTATGGAGCTTTTGCCCACGCCGGGTTCGCCGATCAGCACGGGATTGTTCTTGGTCCGGCGGGAGAGTATCTGGATGATGCGCTCCATCTCCGATTCGCGGCCGATGACCGGATCCAGTTTTCCGGCCAGCGCTTCCTGCACCAGATCCCGGGCATACTTGTCCAGCATGGGCGTCTTTCCGCCGCCCTGCGCCCTGTTGTCGTCTATGCCCGCGTACTGCCTGGGTTTTTTGCCGCCCAGTGCGTTTATCAGTTCTTCGCGGGCTTTGTTGAGGTCGATACCCATCCTTACCAGCGTATGCGCAGCTACGCCCGCCCTCTCGCGCATGAGCGCCAAAAGGATATGCTCGGTATCTATGTAATCCTGACCCAGTTCCCTGGCCTCCCGGGCACTGGCCTCCATCACGGTTTTGGAACGGATGGTGTAGGACAGATTGCCCGGCTCCACCTTGTCGTCGCCCTTGCCCACCAGCTGGATTATCTCGCTTCTGGCATCCTCAAGGGATATTCCTTCCAGCACAATGGATGCTTTGCCCGGGTCGTTCAGCACGCCCAAAAGCAGGTGCTCCGTACCTATGTACGCCCTGCCCATCATGGCAGCTTCCCGCTGGGCGTACTCCAGCGCCCGGTTGCCGTGCTCGTTGCATCTTGCTATCATTATCCGTTTCTCCGTCAGTAAATATTGGTCTTGATCTCCTGGGCGATGACGCTCCTGACCTTTTCGGCCCGGGTGAGTTCCTCTTCCCTTTCGTCGATAACGCCCAGATTTTCGTATATGGCCCGGGGGCTCATTTTCTGTATGAACGCGTCCAGCCGCCCGCAGTCGCCGTCCATAAAGCCGGTAAGCAACCCCGCTCTGAGCACCGTATATAGGCTGAGCAGTTCCTTGTAGCTCATAAGTCTCGCGTTAAGCATCACGCCCAGCGCCCTGGTCACTTCGTCGGTAAACCCGTCCACGTCGTCGTATATGAGCTCTTCCAGGGAGTCCGCTTCCATATCCGAAAGCTCCCCCGCCTTGCTTTCCAGTTCCCTTATCACGTCCGCCGGGGCGGCGCCCAGCTGCCGCTTGTTGTAAAGCACATGCAGGTTCCCGCTTTCCTTCGGGAACAGCGGCCTTAACACGAAGCCCTGACCGCTCAGGTTCTTTACGATATCCTTGTTCCTCTCCAGCTGCCATATGCCCTTAAGGTTCATAAGGCACCAGCCGAAGAACGCGTTGCCGCAGTAGACCACCGTGCTCGTCAGATAACCCCAGTTGCTGTCGAAGGCGGGCTCGCCGCCGTTCATGAACGCCCTCTCCATGGGCTTTATAAGCGAATACGCCCGGTCCACATCCGCCCCCGGTGCAGTCGAGGCAAGCAGCAGGTGTTCCCTGCGGTCAACGGTGGCGCGGATCGGATGGCGTGTGTCCAGTATCAGCCGCGTGCCGTACGTCTTTTCCTGTTCCGCCTGAAAAACCGTGTCTGCCGCCAGTTCGTCAAGCGCTTTGGGTTCGTCTTCCGAGTCCCGCATCTTGCCCTTGATAAGTCCCGGAAAGTCCGCGGTCAGCGCCGAAATGACCCTGTCCTCCATATCCGCCTTATGTTCCTCGGTCATGCCGGACGGAAACGGATTGTCGGCATAATTGCGCATGAGCACCGCTCCGCTGAGCAGTGCCGCGCTTACTGTCCTGTCAGAGGATGAGCCCTTCACTTGCTTTCCTCCTCCAGCGCTTTTTCCAATGACCTTATCTCGTCTCTCAGAAGCGCCGCCTGCTCATAGTCCTCCCGGCCGATCGCTTCCTTAAGGCTCTCCTTGAGTTTGATTATCCTGTATACTTCACGGTTCTCCGCAGACTTGCCCGAAGGCGCGTCCCCCACGTATACAGCATTGAAGTTGCGCTTTACCAGATACTCCTCTATCGGCTCACGAAACGCCTTGTAGCAGGCAGGGCAGCCCAGAGTATTGGTCCGCCTGAACTCAGCCCAGGTCGTACCGCATTCGGGACACTCCCCGTCGTACTGCTCGTCCTGAGACTCGGTCCTGACCTGATGTATCTTTTCAAGGATCGCACCCAGAAAATCGGAAATGTCCACCGCGTGGATCTGGGGCGGTTTGCCCTTGAGCTTCTCCGCGCACTCCTGGCACAGGTGCTTTACGGAAGCTTCTCCGTCCGCGCCGAACATCCTTATTTCAACTGTGGCTTCGTTGATCCCGCATTCCTCGCACAGCATCAGCCTTCCTCCCGGAGATTCTTGAACACTTGGACCAGAGCGTTTTTGAGTATGGACGCCCTTAACGCGTCTTTTGCCGTGGTGGGCAGATTGAGCGCCTGGCGGCACACGCAGGCCACCAGCAGTTTGGCTTCCCTAAGGCTGATGAGCTTAAGCTCGTATATCCTGTGGATGATAGCCTCGGCGCTCTCCTCGTCTATGGACGTACCGACCCGATCCAGAAGCGTTTCGAGCAGGTCCGCGTCGGAAGAGCTTATGCGGATAACCCGCACATAGCCGCTGCCGCCGCGTCGTGATTCCACCAGGTAGCCCCTGTCCATGGAAAACCGCGTTGCCAGCACATAGTTTATCTGGCTGTTCGCACAGCCGAAATACTGCGCCAGCTCGTTGCGCTTGAGCTCTATGCGGGTATCTTCCTGCAACAGCTCTTTTATAAATCTTTCTATATTGTCGCTGAGCGCCGCCATACTGCGCCTCCATATCAACTTTGACTATTTTTGACTATTATAGCTTATCCACAGACAAAAAACAAGGGCTCCGTATTAATTTACGAAGCCTTAACCGGGACAGACCGTTATTATTCTTGTTTCAGATACTGCAGCAGCGCGTTCACCGAGTTGCCGGCGGCGATCTCCATGAACCTGGTATAGCTTAAGTTCGCGTCCTCGTCCGCCCCGTCGGAAATCGAGCGGAGTATGGCGCAGGGAACGTCGTTCAGGAAACACACCTGGGCGATCGACGCGCCCTCCATATCGCAGGCGGAGCAGTCGAAGTTGTCTACTATCGCAGCTTTGACGTCTGCGGAGCTGACGAACTGGTCGCCCGTGGCGACGCCGCCGCTCACTGCGCGCCCTCCCACCTTTTCTATGGCGTTTATGAGCCGCGCGTTAAGCGCCGTGTCCGTGGGAAAGCGCACCAGGTTGACCGTGGAGACCATTCCCTTTGGATCGCCCAGCGCGGTGGTATCCGCGTCGTGCTGCACGGCATATGACGCCACCACCGTATCCAGCAGCCTTACGCCCTTTTTGAGCGCTCCGCCCACGCCGGTATTGATTATCTCGCCCGGCCGGTACTTAAGTATCATCGCTTCGGCGCACACCGCGGCGTTCACCTTGCCTATGCCGCACACCGTCATTACCACATCCTTGCCCAGCAGCCTGCCGCTGTAAAACGTGCGCCCCGATATGGTCTCGGTCTTCGTAAGCTCCAGGCGTTCCTTGAGCCCGCTCAGCTCCGCCTCCATGGCGGCGATTATACCTGTCATGTGTCCCCCTTCGGATATGCCAGCATATCTTCGTTCCAGCCTTCCACGGCGTCAAGATACCTTCGCGCTTCGGTCTTGGCCTTTTCAAGCGAAAGATTTATATAATTCCCGCATTCCTTGCGTGAGGCGCCGAACACTTCCCCTTCGTATCCCAGTATCTGCTTGAGCACGGTCCTGATAAGGTCCAGCACTTCTGCATGCTCGGCATTCCTCACCAGCAGGTAGAAGCCCGTCTGGCAGCCCATGGGACCGAAATAAACTATCCTGTCGCCCATGGAAGAATTGCAGGCAAAGGTGGCGAACATGTGCTCTACCGAATGCATGGAGGCGTTGTCCATAAGGTCGCCCGTGTTGGGCTTGCGGGTACGCAGGTCATATGTGGTCACGTCTCCGTCGATACGCGAAACGTACACGCCCGGGACTATATAATCGTGATCCACGGAAAAACTGGCTATCCTGTTCATCTTGCACCTCTCACCAGCGCGACAGCCTGGGCAGAAATGCCTTCCCCCGCGCCCTCAAAACCCATTCCTTCGGTGGTCGTGGCCTTGACCGACACGCGGTCTATATCCATACCCAGTGCCTCGGCTATGTTTTCCCGCATCGCCTGCATGAACGGCGCGAGCTTCGGCCTCTGGCACACTATCGTGACATCCGCATTCCCGGCCGCAAAACCGTTCCGTTCAAGCAGCTGCCTCACCTTTTTAAGCAGTTTAAGGGACGAAATGTCCTTGTACTGCGGGTCGGAATCCGGGAAATGCTTGCCTATGTCGCCCAGCGCAGCCGCGCCCAGCAGCGCGTCCATAAGCGCGTGCAGCGCGACATCGGCGTCGGAATGGCCCAGCAGTCCTTTTTCAAACGGTATGTCCACCCCGCAGAGGATGAGCTTCCTGCCCTCGACAAGGCGGTGGGCATCATATCCCGTGCCTACCCTGCTGTCAGCCGAAAACCGCTTTTCCGCCATCTCCAGATCCTCCCGTGTGGTAAGCTTTACGTTGCCTCTTGCGCTGTCGGCGCGAGTCAGATGCACGCTTCCGTACGCGGCTTCAAATACCGACGCGTCGTCGGTAAATCCCTTTGACGGATCCGCGGCAGCGTATGCGTCTTTCAGCATCCGGGCATTGAACGCCTGGGGCGTCTGCACGGCAAAGAGCTTGGAGCGATCTATCGTGCTCACTTTTTCGCCGTCGGCAAGCTTTATTGTGTCGGTGACCGGGCAGGATATCACGCCCGAACCGTATTTTTCCGCGTCCGAGATCACTCCCGCGATTATCTCAGTGATCACGAAAGGCCGGGCGGCGTCGTGCACCAGCACCGTATCCGCGTCCCCGGGCAGCGCATTCAGCCCGTTAAATACACTGTGAAAGCGGGTATCTCCCCCGTATACGACCTTATCTATCAGCGGGCTCCTGCCTTCGGCAAGCTCCAGCGCGGCGTACCTTTCGGCGTCGGATTCGCTTATCACCAGCACCGCGCCGTCGATCATGCCGCTTTGCTTAAGCGCGTCAAGGCTGCGGGACAGCACGCTTCTGCCCGCCAGGGGATAAAACACCTTATTGTAGCCCAGTCCGGCCCTTTCGCCGCTGCCCGCGGCTACCAGTACGCAGTAAGTCATTTAATCCTGCCTGATGACCCTGTACATGTTCTGGGCGTCCTGCTTGAAGGCGTGCTCGTTCAGCGAAAGCACCTCTACGTCGGTGAGCCTTTCTCCGAAGCGCAGGGTTATGACGTCCCCCACCTTCAGCTTAGCTCCCGGCTTGGCAGGCTTTCCGTTAAGCAGCACATGATCCGTGTCGCAGGCGTCGTTGGCTACGCTCCTGCGCTTGATAAGGCGCGATACTTTTAGAAATTTATCAAGGCGCAGCCCCTCGGAAGAGGGAGCCGCGCCGGAAGTCCTGGTCATTATTATTTCACCTTGAAAGTCTTGGCGAACTTGAAGTAGGCTTTGGTCTGGGCGGGAACGGTGATGGTCTCGCTGGTGGCGGGATTGCGGCTCGTGCGCTCTTTGGTCTGCTTGGTCCCGAAAGTGCCGAAGCCCATCAGGCGCACGTCGTCGCCATTGGTCAGTGACTGCTGTATAACTTCCTCGAAAGCGGCAACAAATTCGCCGGCGACTTTCTTGCTGGTCGAGGTCTTCTCACTTAGTGCGTTTACAAGCTGGGTTCTATTCATTGATTGTTCTCCTTTGTTAATGATTGCGCCGCGGCGTCCAATATTTCCCATTCGGGATCATAACCGTGTCTGCGGCATACAAATATATATTTTACCACATCTGCCAGCGATTTGGCAAGCGGCATTATATCCGCAGCGGGTTTTTCTGCATTAAGATTCCGTGTCTTTGCCAGCTTTTCCAGGCTCTCCAGATCATGCCTGTAGACCTCGGCGGGAGGATTCACCAGACAGGCGCAGCGGTGGTCGTAATTCTTAAGCCTATCCAGGTTCTCCAAAGGCAAGGCGATGACCCGGCCGTCCGGGTCCATAAAGAACGTTTCGGCTCCGTCGCCGTACGCGTCCAGCAGGGCGAGTTTCACCTCTCCCGCAAGTTCCCGTCTGTCTATCTCCGTCACGATCACGCCGGAGAGCGCGGGCAGTCTCGCATCGCCCACGTCCTGCGCGCACAGGCAGGTCAGCCGGTTTTGGGCGCGTATCTCCAGAGGCGCGAAACTGCCCGAACCCACTACTTTTGCCTTCGGATGCCTGCGCACGTACGCTTTGGCAGCTTCATCCCACGCGCTCATCACGCAGAATACGCCCGTCTCCTGTTTTTCGAGCTCGTCCAGGACCAGCCTGACATGACTGTCGAAGTCCTCCGCCCGGTCATACAGTTTGTCCATGCTCGCAAACGCTTTCCCGCTTTGAGAAAGCCATTCGGCAAGCTCGCACCTTTCCGTATGCAGTATTATGTTGCCGCTTTTGTTCAGCGTGTCAATGGCTTCGCTCGTAAGCTCGCCGATCCTGAAGCCGCTGATGAGTATATCCAGCATGCCGCCTCCTGATAATGGGCATAAAAAAAGCCGGATCCATGCCCGGCTTGCAGGTGCCACCCGGATTCGGACCGGGGAATAAAGGTTTTGCAGACCTTTGCCTTACCACTTGGCTATGGCACCAATAAAAACAGCGGTAGACGAGACTCGGACTCGCGACCTCCACCTTGGCAAGGTGGCGCTCTACCAACTGAGCTACTACCGCATAAAGTGCCGC
>JAFWUC010000058.1 GCA_017518705.1 Clostridia bacterium | reverse complement strand
GTACAGGGCCTTGCCGATTATTGCACCGTATACTTTCGCGCCCTTGAGGGCCGCAATGTCGCTTACGGACGACACGCCGCCAGAAGCGATGATGTTAAGGGCAAACTCGGCGGTGAGCTGCTCGTAAAGCAGGAGATTCGCGCCCGCAAGCATCCCGTCGCGCGAAATGTCGGTCACTATGAGCGTTTTTACACCCATGTCCCGCATCCTGCGGCAGAAGCCGAACGCGTCCAGGTCCGACTTCTCCGTCCAACCCCGTATGGCGACGCAGCCGTCTTTTATGTCCGCGCCCACGGCGATCCGTTCTCCGTATCTTTGCACCGCCTTTTCGAGGAAAACGGGGTCGGTCACTGCGGCGGTGCCCAAAATGACACGGTCGACACCCGCATCTTCCAGGTAAGCGTTTACGGTGTCCATTGAACGTATGCCGCCGCCGACCTCCATGATCAGGGAGGTGGACCGCTTCATCCTGCGTATAAGGGCGAGGTTTGGGGTGGTGCCGTCACGCGCGCCTTCCAGATCCACAACGTGGACCTCCGCCGCGCCGTTTTGCTCGAACGATTTGAGCAGTGCGGGCGGATCGTCCGAATAAACGGTTATCTTGTCGTACTCGCCGCGTTTCAGGCGCACCGCTTTGCCTTCGTAAAGGTCTATTGCCGGAAGTATCAGCATGGCCACTCCTCCGTCTGTGCGAAAGCTTTCAGTATGTTGAGTCCCACTTTTCCGCTTTTTTCGGGGTGGAACTGGCAGCCCATCACGTTGCCTTTGCCGACCGCAGCGGTGATGGTGCCGCCGTACTCGGTGGTCGCAAGCAGGCTGTCCGTACAATCGGTGCCGTGGAAGGAATGCACGAAGTATACCTGATCCCCCTCCCGGATATACCTGAACAGCGGATGGGGTCTTGTGAAACTGAGTCTGTTCCAGCCGATCTGGGGCAGCTTGAGTGCATCCGGCACCACCGAACGCATGGAAACGACCCGCCCGGGTATCAGCCCCAGACCCTTGTGAAGACCGAACTCCTCGCCCTGCTCGAACAGCAGCTGCATGCCGAGGCATATGCCCAGCAGAGGAGTGCCGCTTTGTGCGGCTTCGATCACCGCATCGTCAAGCCCGGTCGCGCGCAGCTTATCCGCCGCGTCGCCGAACGCGCCCACTCCGGGCAGCACGACTTTGTCCGCACAGAGTATGCGTTCGGGGTCTGAAGTGACCTCGGCTTCATATCCGATATACTTGAACGAGCAGCGCAGGGAAAACAGGTTTCCCACGCCGTAATCAACTATCGCGATCATGAGAGCGTGCCCTTTGTTGAGGGGATCTCGTCAGCCGCCGCGGGGTTGATCGATACGGCCTGCTTAAGCGCGCTGGCAGTGGCCTTGAACGCGCCTTCGATGATGTGATGGGAGTTGTTGCCGGAAAGTTGCCTTAAGTGCAGCGTGATGCCCGCGCAGCGGGAAAGTGCGATAAAGAATTCCTGGACGAGCTCAGTGTCAAAAGAACCGACTTTCTGAGAGGGAATGTCCAGCGCACAGTAAAGGGCGCCGCGTCCGGACAGATCCAAGGCGGCAAGTATGAGCGCTTCGTCCATGGGAAGAGTTATATCCCCGTAACGGCGCACGCCTTTTTTGTCTCCCAGCGCCTGCCCGATCGCCGTGCCGAGACAAATGCCTATGTCTTCCACACTGTGATGGTCGTCCACCCGGGTATCGCCCTTGCAGCTCACCTCCAGGTCGAACCCGGAATGCCGGGCAAACAGGGTGAGCATGTGGTCCAGAAAACCTACGCCGGTATCTACGGCGCTTTTTCCCGTTCCGTCAAGGCAGATCTTTAGCCGTATATCTGTCTCTGCCGTTTTGCGGGTGATCTGAGCTTCTCTCATATGGGAGCCTCCTTCAGGCAAGAATGGTTTCGAGCGCGGTTTTGAGCGCCTGCATGTCTTCTATGGCGCTTATGGTGATGCGGTTGTAATCCCTGATCCGCGGGCTGTTAAAGTGGCGCACCAGGATGCCCTTTTCCTTAAGAGCGAGGTAAAGCTTTTCCCCGTCCATCTTATCTGTGCGGGCGAATACGAAATTGGAAAGTGAGGGGAGCACAGTAAAACCGAGTTTCTCCAGCATATCGGTCGTCCAGGCGCGGTTCCGCTGTATGGTAAGGCAGTTTTGCCGGGTGGCTGCTTCGTCCTCCAGTACGGCGACGCCCAATGCCTGGGTAAAACTGCTGACGTCGTAGGGATTGGTGGAAAAGCGCAGGGTGTTCAGATCCTGTATCAGATCTTTTCCCGCGATAACGAATCCCAGCCGCGCCCCAGCCAGGGAACGGGACTTGGAAAACGTCTGGACCACCGCGAGATTGGGACATTTTTTGACCAATGGCACGCAGCTCTCCGCGCCGAAATCCACGTACGCCTCGTCAACTATCAGCACGTCGTCCGGGCGGGATAATGCTAACGCTTCGATTTCGTCCCGCTTTAGGGCGATGCCGGTGGGGGCGTTGGGGTTTGCCAGGAACACAGTGCCTCTTTTGCCCCGATAATCTTCCAGCGCGAGCGAAAAATCGTCCCGCAGGGGGATCTCCTCGTAAGGCAGGCGGTTGACGTTCGCGTAGACCTTGTAAAAGCCGTAGGTTATGTCCGGGAACAGCGCGGGCGCGTCATCACTGCAGAAAGCCATGAACGAAAGGTTTAGCGCTTCGTCGGAGCCGCCCGTGACCATTATCTGCCCGGCGAGCACGCCGTATACTTCCGAAAGCGTATTTCGCAGTTCAACACACTGGGTGTCCGAATACAAACGGTAAGGGCGCGCGCGGCGGTTGGCTTTTTCGATGACGTCAGCGCTTACCGAAAAGGGAGACTCGTTGGTATTGAGCTTTATATAGGTCTGACCAGAGGGCTGTTCGCCCGGTACATACGGCTCCAGATCCCGGTAGCGGGACGAGATAAAGCGGCTCATCAGTTTTCCTCCGTGCGGATCAGCACGCTTCTGGCGTGAGCGTCCAGTCCTTCGGTGCGGGCAAACAGCGCCACGTCCTTTGCGACGCTTCTGAGCGCGTCACGGGAAAAGTAGGTGTACTGAGTCTTCTTCACGAAATCGTCAACCGAGAGCGGGCTTGAAAAGCGGGCTGAGCCTATGGTGGGCAGCGTGTGGTTGGGACCTGCCAGATAGTCGCCCAGCGCTTCGGGGCAGTCCCGCCCCAGGAACACGGAGCCGGCGTGCTTTATGCCGTCCAGCCAGTCGAAGGGGTTGTCCACACACAGCTCAAGATGCTCCGGAGCGATCTCATTGGCTATGTCTATCGCGGAACTCAGATCGTCAGCGACTATAATCTTGCCGTTTTCGTCTATGGATACCCGGGCGATGGCCTGTCGGGGGAGCAGGGGCAGCTGTTTTTCTATCTCCTGCTGCACTTTTACCGCCAGCTCCATGCTGTCCGTGACAAGCACGGCGGAGGAGAGCTTATCGTGCTCCGCCTGGGACAGCAGGTCCGCAGCCGCGTGCGCGGGAGAAGCCTTGCCGTCGGCAACTATCAGTATTTCGCTGGGCCCCGCGATCATATCTATCGCCACATGCCCGAACACCTGCCGCTTTGCTTCCTCCACGAAAGCGTTGCCCGGGCCGACGATTTTGTCGACTTTGGGCACGCTATCGGTTCCGTATGCCAGGGCGGCGATGGCCTGCGCTCCGCCCATCTTGAACACGCGGGTGACACTGGCTTCCCTGGCGGCGCACAGGATGGCGCCGTTGACCTTGCCGTCTGGACCCGGAGGAGTGGCCATATAGATCTCGGGGCAGCCCGCGATGCGGGCGGGGATCACATCCATAAGCACGGTGGAAGCCAGAGGCGCCGTACCGCCGCGCACATACACGCCCGCCCGCTGTATGGGCAGGACCTTCTGGCCCATCACCACGCCGGGCCGCTCGTTCAGGATAAACGAATTGCGGACCTGCCGGGAGTGGAAAGCGCGGATGTTTTCGGCGGCTTCCCTAACCACTCTGAGAAACTCGGGATCCACCGTACGAACTGCCTGTTCGATCTCTTCATCGGACACCGCCAGGCTGTCCAGTTGTACGCGGTCAAATTTCTCCGTATATCTCTTCAATGCTTCGTCGCCGTTTGCCTTTACGTCGGATATGATCTGGGAGACTGTCCCTGTCACGTCCATTTTGGGCTGAGCGCGGCTGAATACCTCGGAGTTCGGGACTTCACCGTATCTAAGTATCCTTATCATTTTATCCTTCCTTCACGGACAGCGCCGCAGCCAGGGCGTCCATCTGTTCCTTCCTGAAATAATAGCTGGCCCGATTTGCGATAAGGCGGGCGCTTATGGGCATTATGGTCTCCAAAACCGTCAGATGGTTTTCCTTAAGAGTAGTTCCGGTCTCTACTATGTCCACGATAACGTCGCTTAAGCCGATTATGGGGGCGATCTCTATGGAACCGTTAAGGTGGATGAGCTCGATCTCCCGGCCTTTTTTTGCGTAATGCATTTTGGCGATGCGGCTGAACTTGGTGGCGACCCGGAGCGTGCGCTGTTCGTCGGGGAAGAAACCTTCCTTGCCCGCCACGCACATGCGGCATTTGCCTGTATCCAGGTCAGCCAGCTCCAGCACGTCAGGCTCATACTCCAGCAGGATGTCCTTGCCGGCCACGCCCAGGTCGGCGGCTCCGCGCTCGACGTAGATAGCCACGTCGGAAGGCTTTGCCCAGAAATAGCGCACGGACAGCTCGGGATTGTCGAATATGAGCTTCCGGCTCTCGGAAAGCACGCCCGGACAGGGGAAGCCGGCTTCGGCAAAGCGGGCGTACACCTTTTCGCCCAGGCGTCCCTTGGGCAGGGCGATGTTAAAATTCATAAAGCACCTCCCCTTGCTGAGTGAGGGTCGCGATCTGTCCGAACCGCCGGGACTGGGGGACGGAGCGCATGCAGCTGACGCTCTTGCCCTGCTTTTGCAGGGCGCGGACCGCATTCAATATGAGCGCCGCGTCCGTGCCTTCGGTATACAGCAGCAGCACGTCAGCGTCGGGGGCGGGGGAGTCGTCCAGACGTTCCAGCGTGTCCAGATACACGGCAAAACCCACCGCTTTGGCCTGACGGCCCATTTTCCGCATCAAGCGGTCATACTGTCCGCCTGAGATCACTCGTTCGGGAATGCCGTCCACATAGCCCTGGAACACCAGACCGTTATAATAAGCAGGATCGTTGACGACCGAAAAGTCGATGCGGACGGAAGCGTAAGCGTCCGTGCCCATCAGCGCCCGGGTGACCTGACAAAGCGCTTCGGATTCTTCGGAGCAGCCCAGCTCATTTAACACGGGCAGAACGGCTTCGGGAGCTCCCGACAGTCCCGCCAGCTTTATCAGCCTGTCTGCCGCGCCGGGATCGGTGCTCTTTTCGGCGCACAGCGCTGCAAGCTCATGAATGCTTTTGCGGTTTATGAAGGACAGTGCAAGACGCTGGTCTTCCTTATTAAGACCTGCCTGTTCCATCAGACGTGAAACGGCGCCCAGGTGAGAGAGGGTCAGCACGCTTTTATCCGAGATCACCTGCAGGCTCTCCGCCGCGAGCAGCAGCATCTCCGCCAGATGGCAGGCGTCGACTTCGCCTATGCATTCCACGCCCGCCTGCATGATCTCCCGGAAAGAATGTGAATATCCGGCCACCCGGTATACGTTTTCCTGATAGTACACCTTTTGCACCGTGCCGGGTTCATCGCGGCCGGAGCGCACGATGGACAGGGTCACGTCGGGCTTCAGCGCCAGCAGCTTGCCGTCGGTGTCGTGAAACGTTATCACGCTGCCGGACACCAGGAAGTCACGGTTGTCGGCGTAAAGGTCGTACTCCTCGAATTTGCGCATTTTGTACTGGGCATAGCCGTATTTGCGGTACAGCGCTCTCAGCGCCATCAGGATCAGTTCTTCTTTTTTCAGTATGCCGTCCGGAATGTTCATTTTGCCGTCTCCGATGCTTTTATCTTTTCTATTGCCCGCCTATACCCGCCGGTGCCGTATACAAGGCACCTGTTGACCCTGCTGATCGTGGCGGGACTCACGCCGGTCTTCGCGCCTATGTCCTGGTATTTCATGCCCTGGTCGAGCAGCATCGCCACCTGGAGGCGCTGGGAAATGTCCTGAAGTTCCTTGATGGTGCACAGATCCTCGAACAGGTCGTAACACTCTTCCAGGCTGCCCAGACTCAAAAGAGTCTTAAAAAGCTGATCGGTAGCCTCATTATGAATGCCTGTCATGCCATGCCTCCCACATTTATCGGTTAATTACATGTCGCATTATATCATGATAGCATAGTGAAGTAAAGAAAAAAACATGTTAAGAACGACCTGTCCGCACAGTTTACGGGAATGGGGGGAGCTGATTCCTTCGTAACCTAAACTTTTCAAAGAAAACTGTTGACAAAACGGGAGGGGAGCTATATAATATTAAAGTCGCTTGTGAGGCACGGTCTTAGGATCATATGGTTCGGGGCGTAGCGCAGCTCGGTAGCGTACGTGCTTTGGGAGCATGGGGTCGCAGGTTCAAATCCTGTCGCCCCGATGAGGATGGTACGACCTCTTGGTCAAGCGGTTAAGACATCGCCCTTTCACGGCGGTAACACGGGTTCGAGTCCCGTAGAGGTCGTAAAGATTCTGGCTGTCAGGTGACAAAGACGAGGGCCTTTAGCTCAGTTGGTCAGAGCAGTCGGCTCATAACCGATCGGTCCGGGGTTCAAGTCCCTGAAGGCCCAGTATGGTCCGGTAGTTCAGTTGGTTAGAATGCCAGCCTGTCACGCTGGAGGTCGAGGGTTCGAGCCCCTTCCG
>JAFWUC010000057.1 GCA_017518705.1 Clostridia bacterium | reverse complement strand
CCGTGACCGACAGCGACACCGTGATAAACAAATACGTCACCGTACAGTCCTCTGACGGCTACGCGAACCTCAGGTGGGGCCCCTCCACCAGCTGGGGCATCATCTGCAAGGAGTACAACGGCGACAAGCTGTGGGCGCTGGACCAGAACGGCAGCTGGTACCGGGTGGTGGACAACGCCGGGCGCGTTGGCTACGTGTCCAGCAAGCTCACGAAGCTGGGCAGCACGGTGAGCAATTCCTCCGGCAGGACGGGCATCATCCGCTCTTCCGACGGCTACGCCTCCGTAAGGAGCGGCCCCGGCACTTCCTACGCCCAATTATACACCCTGAGCGTAGGGCAGTCAATCACCGCCTACACCTCCAGCGGGGACTGGCTCAGGGTCACCCTGCCTGACATCTGGAGCGACGCCTTCGTGTACAGGACGCTTATCCGCTTCTACTCCAAGGCCCGCACCACCGGCAACGTGAACATGCGCAGCGGCCCCGGCACCTCCTACTCCCGCATAACCGTGCTGTCCAACGGCACCAACGTAAGGCTGCTTGCCACCGACGGCTCCTTCTGCCGTGTGGACACGGGCTACTCCGGCGGCTACGTGAGCAAAAAATATTTGAGCTACTAAACTTTTGGGCTTGAAACAAACTCCATAAATGTGATAAAATCTTGACCGTGGAAAGCTGCCGCTTTGCGCGGTCATTTTAGTTGGGAGGATGTCATTATGCCCGATACCGTATTAAGTCAGTTTACCCAAAGCTATACCGAAGAAAAGCAGGCTTCCGAGCGCAAGCTCAAGATCGGCATCATCGGCTGCGGCTGGATCGCCGAAGCTCACATCGAAAGCTATCTGGAAATGGACGACGTGGAGATCGTCGCCGCGGCGGACCTTATCCCCGGCAAAGCCGAAGCGTTCATGGAGCGTTACGGGGTCAAGGGCGTGCGCTTCTACCCCAGCCACAAGGAACTCATCGACAACGAGCAGCTGGACGGCGTGAGCGTCTGCACTTACAACACCCAGCATGCCGCTCCCGCAATATACGCCCTTAAGCACGGCGTGAACGTGCTGCTCGAGAAGCCCTTCACCGTCACCCTGGACGAGGCGATCGAAGTTATGAAGGCCGAAAAAGAGAGCGGCAAGGTGCTCTCCATCGGCTTCCAGCCCCGCGGCGACCTGAACATGCAGATGATCAAGAAGATCGTCGAGAGCGGCGCGCTGGGCAAGGTATACTACATCCAGACCGGCGGCGGCAGGCGCAGGGGCATCCCCAACTCCACCTTCATCGAAAAGGACACTGCCGGCATCGGCGCCCTGGGCGACATCGGCTGCTACTCCCTGGACATGGTGCTCAACGCCATCGGCTATCCCAAGCCCCTGACCGTGAGCGGCTACAAGAGCGCATACTTCGGACAGAGCCCCGAGTACGCCACCGCGGACCGCTTCCATACTGCCGAAGAGAACGCCAAGCGCTTCTCCGTTGACGACTTCGCCGCCGCGTTCGTGCGCCTGGAAGGCGACATCATACTGGACTTCCGCATCTCCTGGGCCATGCACATGGACACCCCCGGCGACACCATCATACTGGGCACCAAAGCGGGCCTCAGGATCCCCTCCACCGACTGCTGGAACGGCTCCGTGGGCGGCGAGATGACCCTGTACCACGACCTGGCGGGCGTGCGCATGGAGGAGAAGATCCCGATACTCAAGGACAACAGCGGCCACGGCTTGTTCTACAAGAAGATCCGCGGCTTCCTGGACGCCATAATCAACGGCACCCCCGCGCCCGTGCCCTCCAGCCAGATCGTCATCAACCAGGCGATCATCGACGGCATCTGCAAGAGCGCCGAGCTGGGCCGCGAGATCGAGATCACCATACCCGAAGTCTAAACGCAACCATAAAACGTTCAAAGGAGGCGCTCCTTACCGGAGCCGCCTCCTTTTCTTTCCCCTGCGGTCTCTCGCGGGGAACCAAAGTGCGGCGATAAGCGTCTTATTCGGGAACTTACGCAAAAGGAGAAACTAAAATGAAAAAACCTGGCATACTTATCCTGATCGCGCTTCTGGTCGCGCTCCTGGCCTGCGTCTGGACGGCCAACGCCCAGATACTGCCGCCCCTCGGCCCGGGACAGCAGATCGGCTGGCCCGCAGTGGTGCTGTGCGACCGTCTCGCGCTGCACGAAAAGCCGCTTGAAAACTCCCGGGTGATCGCTTATCTGGATTACCGGGACGAGCCGATAGTGATAAACGCGGACCTGCCCGAAGGTCCCATGGAGGAAAACGGCTTCGTGTACTGCACCACGGGCGATTCGGAAGACTCCCCCAACGGCTGGATAAGCACCGAATCCATTATCATAAACCCGGCCATGTACGTGACCGAAAGCGAGACCTTCGTTTACGCCTGGAACGACCTTGATGCGCCCAAGGTCGCCCTGCTTAAGAAAAACACTGCGGTGCCCGCGTTCCTCGACCCGGACACCTGCCTGCCCATACTTAAGGACGAAAGCGACTGGCTGCTGGTCAGCCTGCGCGGCGCGGTCGGCTGGATACACAAGTGACGCGCCTGTCAGACTAAATACCGGCGCGTGAAGCGCCGCAAGCACGCCGCTGACGCATAAAAAAGGCGGGGATACGCTCCCCGCCCTGTTTTTTTATTTATGTCAGTTTTCTGGCTCCAGCAGGCCGTAGTCGCCGTCTTTCCTGACGTACAGTACGCACACCTTGCCGGTCTCCGCGTTGTCGAACAGGTAGAAGGAGTGGCCCAGCTGCTCCAGCTGCATGATGGCGTCGTCCACGCTCATGGGCTTGACCTGGAAGCGCTTTACCTTCACGACCTTGCGCTCGGGCTCCTCCTCCACAGCGGGCTCCTCGGGAGGCAGGAACGCCTCGGTGGGCAGCGGCGCGGGAGAGCGGAACTTCTTGTCCAGCTTGGTGCGGTGGCGGCGGATCTGACCCTGCAGCTTGTCCACTGCCTTGTCCACGGAGGCGTACATGTCGGTGCTGGTCTCTTCTGCGCGGAACAGCATGCCCCTGTGGGTGATGGTTATCTCGACTATGTTCTTGCCGGCTCTTTCCAGCGTGAATTTCACCTGCGCCTCGGCGTCGGGACCGAAAAACCAGTCCAGTTTGCCCAGCTTCTTCTCGGCGTAATTCTCGAGGCTCTCGGTCACGTCCACAAAGCGTCCGTAGTATTTAATGATCATATATCTTACCACCTTTCCGAAAAACGGTCGGGAAAACTTCCCGTATTTGTGTATTCCACATACTGTGTTAATTTTCCTGCATGGGACATAAATATTTTTTTGACCCGCCAAACTTAACCTTGACGGAGTATGATATGGATGAGGTGATTCGATGTATCCGCGACTGGTTATTTTCGATATGGACGGCACCGTGCTGGACACGCTTGAGGACCTGCTCGGCGTCCTGAATCACGCCCTTGAAAAACACGGGCACGGCACAAGGACGCTTGAGCAGATGCGCGCCTACGTGGGCAGCGGTCTGTACGCCATGGTGACCCGCGCTTTGGGCAACTCGGAAGACAAAGCCGTGTGCGACCCGGTGTTTACAGACTTCAAGTCTTATTATCTTGAGCACTACAACGTAAGGACCCGCCCTTACCCCGGCGTCACCGAGCTGCTCGAAAAGCTTAAGGCGCGGGGCATAAAGTGTGCCATCTCCTCCAACAAGGTGGACTCCGCGGCAAACGAGCTGACGAAGGCGCATTTCGGGGATCTGGTGAACATGTGCGTGGGCGAAAGCCCCGAAACGCCCCGCAAGCCCGACCCCGCGGGCACCTTCCGGCTGATGCGCACGCTGGGCGCCGCGCCCGAGGACACGCTGTACGTGGGCGACAGCGACGTGGACTGCCTGACCGCCCAAAACGCGGGCCTGCCCTTTATCGCCGTCACCTGGGGTTTCCGTTCCCGCGCACAGCTCGAAGCCGCCGGCGCCACGGTGTTCGCGGACGACTGCGGGCAGCTGGAAAAGCTGCTTATGCGTTGACTATTGCGCCGGATTGGTTTATAATAAAGTATCTATATATACGCGAAGGTGTGATGCGAATGAGTGAAAACAACTCCCGGCGGCGCTTGCCGGCGTATCTGGTGCTTACGATCATAACCCTCGTCGCGGGGCTGGTGCTGGGGGGCGTGTACGCCCTCACCAAGCAGCCCATCGCCGCGCGCGAATTGGAGGACGCCGAAAACGCCCGCAGGCAGGTGCTGCCCCGGGCGGAGAGCTTCGTCGACATGGGCGAAAACGCTCCCGAAGGGCTGTCCGCCCTGTTCATGGGCCTTGACGGTCAGGGCAATACCGTGGGCTACGCCGCGCAGAAGACCACCAAGGGCTACGGCGGCGAGATCGAGGTCACCCTGGGCACGGACGTTTACGGCAACATCACAGGCCTGAGCGTGGGCGGCAAGAACTTTTCCGAGACCGCGGGCCTGGGCGCCCGCAGCAAGGACAAGGCGTTCACCTCCCAATTCGAGGGCAAGACCGCGCCCTTGACCGTCGTCAAGGGCAACGACGAGCGTGACAGCCACACCATCGACGCCATCACCTCCGCCACCGTCACCAGCAAGGCGGTCACCGGCGCCGCCAACGAGATAATGGCCGCGCTGGACGGGCTGCTCAAGCCCCAAGCGGAAGGAGGCGCACAGTAAATGAAGCTCACATTCAAGCGGGGCGTGCATCTGTCCTACGCTAACAAGAACGCCACCAAGACCAGCCCCATACGCGACTTCGTGAGCGACGAGGTGCGCCTTATCACCTCCATGCACATAGGCGCGCCTTCCAAGCCCATAGTCAAGAAGGGCGACAAGGTGCTCATGGGCCAGGTCATCGCCGAGCCCGTGGGTTTCCTGGGCATCCCCGTGCACGCCAGCGTGTCCGGCGAAGTGACGAACGTCAGCATGATCCCGTACCTGGGCGAAGGCAACGTTGAGTGCATCACCATCGCCAACGACTACGAGGACAAGTGGACCGAGCTCACCCCCCTGGGCAGCGTGGAGTCGGTAGACCCCGCGCTGATAGTGCCCGCCATAAAGAACGCGGGCATCTGCGGCATGGGCGGCGCCAGCTTCCCCACCCATGTCAAGCTTTCCATAAAGCCCGACCAGAAGTGCGAGGCGGTGCTAGTAAACGGCGCGGAGTGCGAAACGCACCTGACCTGCGACCACCGGCTGATGCTGGAGCAGGGCGAAAAGATAATCGGCGGCTTGAGGGCCGTGATGCGCGCCCTGAACAGCGAAAAGGGCATAATCTGCATCGAGGACAACAAGCCCGACGCCATAGCCAACCTAAAGCGCCTGGCGCTGAACGCTAAGGGCGTCACGGTGCAGGTGCTTAAGACCAAGTACCCCCAGGGCGGCGAAAAGCAGCTCATAAACGCCGTCTTAAAGCGGCAGGTGCCCTTCGGCAAGCTGCCCATAGACGTGGGCGCGGTGGTGGTCAACGTGGGCACCTGCGCCGCCATATACGACGCGGTGGTGTACGGAAAGCCCCTGATTAGCCGCGTTACCACGGTCACTGGCTGCGTGAACAAGCCCTCCAACCTGCGGGTCAGGATAGGCACCGTGGTGGAGGACATGATCGGCGCGTGCGAAGGCTACAGCGCCGAGCCCGGCAAGATCGCCTTCGGCGGCGGCATGACGGGGCTGTGCCTGCCCGGCACCGACCTGCCCATGGCCAAGAGCACCAACGGCATAGTGGTCTACAGCGTGAAGGACTCAAAGTCCATCGACGAAGGCCCCTGCATCCGCTGCGGCAAATGCGTGGCCGCCTGCCCCATCGGCCTCAACCCCTACCTGATCAAGCGCGCCGCGGACGCGGACAAGCTGGAGGAAGCCAAAAAGCTGTACGTGAACGACTGCATACTGTGCGGCTGCTGCTCCTACGAGTGCCCCTCCCGCCGCTGGCTCACCGCTTCATTCAAGATAGTCAAGCAAAAACTGGCCATACAGGCCAAAATGAACGGAGGTAAAGGCTGATGACGCTGAGACTGTCCACTTCCCCGCACCTGCGTTCGCCCCAGTCCTCCACGCGGCTGATGCTGAATGTGATAATCGCGCTGCTGCCCTCCGCCGCCTTCGGCGTATACAATTACGGCTACAAGGCGCTGGTGCTCATACTCGTGTCGATGCTGAGCGCGGTGGTGAGCGAATACCTGTGGCAGCGCCTGACCAACCGCCCCGTCAGGATCAAGGACTGTTCCGCCCTGGTGACGGGCATGATCCTCGCCCTGTGCGTGACCCCCGAAGCGCCCTGGTGGATGCTGGTGGTGGGTAGCGCCTTCGCCATAATCGTGGTCAAGGAGCTCTTCGGCGGCATAGGCGACAACTTCATAAACCCCGCCCTCGCGGCGCGCGCCATGCTGCTGGCCTCCTGGCCCATGGTGATGACCCGCCACATAGGCATTGACGGCGTGTCCAGCGCCACTCCCCTGGCGGAAGGCGCCCAGAGCCAGTTCAGCTACCTGGACCTGCTGATCGGGCGCATACCGGGCGTTATCGGCGAGACCTGCAAGCTGGCCATAATCGTGGGCCTTGTGTACCTGATCGTGAGCCGCACCGTCACCTGGCGCATCCCCGTGTTCACCATCCTTTCCGCCTTCGTGATGGCGTGGATAGTGGGCTTCGATCCCATCTACCACGTGCTCAGCGGCGGCATCATCTTCGCCGCGGCGTTCATGGCCAACGACTACACCACCTCCCCCATGACCCGGGGCGCGCAGATGGTGTACGCTTCCGGCATAGGCATTATAACCATCATCATACGCAAATGGGGCGCGTACCCCGAAGGCGCCACCTACGCGGTGCTGTTCATGAACCTGCTTACGCCCCTGCTGGACAGGTATATCCCCCACAGGGTGTACGGCCACTCCAAGAGGGAGGCGAAGAACTGATGGGCAAGGACAACAAGCTTTCAAAGATCTTCCTGAACGGCGTTATAACCGAGAACCCCACCTTCCGGCTGGTGCTGGGCACCTGCCCCACCATGGCGGTTACCACCAGCGCGCTCAACGGCCTTGGCATGGGCGCCGCGGCCACCTTCGTGCTGATAGGCTCCAACACGGTGATCTCCCTGCTCAGGAAGTTCATTCCCGACCGGGTCAGGATCCCCGCGTTCATAGTGGTCATATGCACCTTCGTCACCATGATACAGCTGATTATGCAGGCGTATCTGCCTTCCCTGTATGCGGCGCTGGGCATATTCATCCCCCTGATCGTGGTCAACTGCATCATCCTCGCCCGCGCGGAGGCGTTCGCCAGCAAAAACCCGGTGCTGGACAGCGCGGTGGACGGCCTGGGCATGGGCGTGGGCTTCACCCTGGCGCTCACGCTGATAGGCGCGGTCAGGGAACTGCTGGGCAACGGCTCCATCTTCGGCATCGACATACTCGGCGCTTCCTACCAGCCCATGCTGCTCATGGTGCTCGCCAGCGGCGGCTTCCTGACGTTCGGGCTGATGCTGGGCATATTCAACGCCGTGATGAACAAGTTCCGCTTAAAGAGGATAAGGGAGGAGGCCAGATAAATGCTCAAGCTGCTGCTGTTCATGGTGAGCTGCGTTATCACCAACAACTTTATCTTCTCCCGCTTTTTAGGCTGCTGCCCCTTCCTGGGCGTGTCCAACAAGGTGGAGACCGCCGTGTCGATGGGCGTCGCCGTCACCTTCGTTATGACGCTGGCGTCCCTGATAACCTACATCGTCTACCACTTCGTGCTGCTGCCCCTGAGCCTGAGCTTCATGCAGACCATCTCCTTCATTCTGGTGATCGCGGCGCTGGTGCAGTTCGTGGAGATGTTCCTTAAAAAGGCGTCCCCCTCCCTGTACAGCGCGCTGGGCATCTACCTGCCCCTGATCACCACCAACTGCGCGGTGCTGGGCGTGGCTACCCTGAACGTGAACAACGACTACAACCTGATCTACTCCGTGGTGAGCGGCTGCTTCGGCGGCATAGGCTTCCTGCTGGCCATAACCCTTATGGCGGGCGTGCGCGAGAGGCTGGAGTCTTCCAAGATACCCGAGTGCATGAAGGGCTTCCCCATAAGCCTGGTGACCGCCGGGCTCATGGCGATGGCGTTCATGGGCTTTAACGGCCTGGTATAGGAGGGCAGGGATATGACGGTCATTATCGTTTCCGCCCTGACGCTGGGGCTGCTGGGGCTGATATTCGGCCTGGTGCTCACATACGCGGGCAAGAAGTTCAGCGTGCCCGTGGACGAAAGGATCGAACAGGTGCGCGCCTGCCTGGGCGGCGCCAACTGCGGCGCGTGCGGCTTCCCCGGCTGCGACGGCTTCGCTGCCGCCGTGGTCAAGGGCGAGGCGCCGGTGAACGGCTGCGCTCCCGCGGGCGAAGCGGGCGCGAAAAAGATAGCCGAGATCATGGGCGTCACCGCCGAAACGGGCGAGCGCATGGTGGCCCGGGTGCTGTGCCAGGGCTCCGCGGGCATCGCCAAGGAGCGCTACCTGTACGACGGCTACAAAAGCTGCATGGTGGCTTCCGGCATAGCGGGCGGCCCCAAGCAGTGCCGCTTCAGCTGCATCGGCCTGGGCGACTGCATGGCGCACTGCGCTTTCGGCGCGATAAAGATGTACAACGGCCTGTGCATCATAGACGAAGACCTGTGCCGCGCCTGCGGCGAGTGCGTGAAGGCGTGCCCCCGCGGCGTGATAAAGCTGCTGCCCCAGAGGCAGAGGCACATAGTGCGCTGCCGCAACTCCGACGTGGCCAGGGAGGCCCGCAAGGTGTGCATGCACGCCTGCATGGGCTGCGGGCTGTGCAAGAAGAACTGCCCCGCCGATGCCATCACGGTGGAGAACGGCTTCGCCCGCATAGATCCCGACAAGTGCATCGGATGCGGCAAGTGCGCGTCCGTATGCCCCTCCCAGGCGATCACCGACGGCGTAAGGCATGACCAGATCTTCTGATACCGTTATCGCCCTGGGCATGTTCGACGGCCTGCACGCGGGCCACATGGCGGTCATAAACGAGGCGATCAGCCTTGCGAAAGCCAGAGGCGCCCGCAGTATGGTGTACACCTTCATAGAGAACCCGAAAAGCGTGCTGGGGCGCGCCCCGGTGCCGCTTATGAGCTTTGAGGAAAAGCTTGCCGCCCTTAAAAAGACGGGCGTGGACGAGGTGTGCGCCGTGCATTTCACCAAGGCGCTCGCGGACACTTCCCCCGAGGATTTCGTTTCCGCGCTCATACGCGACCATTCCCCCGCCGCCTTCGTGTGCGGGGAGGACTATACTTTCGGCGCAAAGGGCAGCGGCAGCGCCCTGACGCTCAAGCAGCTGGCCGGTCAAAGGGGCATAGACACCGTGATCGTGCCGCTGGTGACCGTCACTCTGTCGCCGGACGCCGCTCCCGTAAAGATCTCTTCCACACTGCTCAGAGAGCTTAAGCAGTCAGACATCAAGAGGCAGATATGAGTCTTTCTTCCAACATAACCCCGCGCCGCATCGCCCGGGTCGCCGCTTTGGCGGCGCTGAGCGCGGTATTGTACTTCATTCCCGGCATCCCCGTGTTCCCGCCCATTTACAAGCTGGACTTCTCCACCGTGCCCGTCATGGTCGCGGCGCTGCTGGGCGGGCCCATAGATGCACTGATAGTGCTCGCGATAAAGGACCTTACGGGCCTTTTGCACTCCAGCAGCATGGGCGTGGGCGAACTTGCGGACTTCGTTACTTCTGCCGCGCTGGTGCTCAGCCTGTGGGGCATGTGCGCCCTGCTGGCGAGGAAAGACGGCAAGGCCGCTTCCTCCCGCTCCATATTCATCTTAAGGCACGAAAGCCTGGACGTGTGGAAGCTTATATGCGCCTTCATCCTCTCCGTCATCGCCATGGCGGCGGCGGGCGCCATAGTCAACTACTGGATCATGATCCCCTTCTACGTGGACGTGATGCACCTTTCCGAGGAGAAGATCATAGCCATGATGGCGAAGCTCATCCCCTCCGTCACCTCTATAGGCAAACTCATCGCCTACGCCACCGTGCCCTTTAACCTGCTTAAAGGCGCGGTCATCTGCGTGATCACCTACCCGCTTTACAAAGGCATCTCTCCCCTGATCAGGAAATCCGAATAATGCAGGCTGCTAAAGTCGACAACGGCATATATACGGACGGCCTGATGCGCCGCAGCGCCCTGTCAATCGCCTGGCCCGCGGCGCTGGAAGGCGCGCTGTTGTCCATAATCGGCACCGTGGACACCATAATGGTCAAGCAGGTGCACGAGTATGCCATCGCGTCGGTGAACCTGACCTCCCAGCCCCGCATGATACTGCTCATACTGGCGCAGGCGCTGTGCGTGGGCACCACCGCGCTGGTGAGCCGCCGGCGGGGCGAGGACGACCGCCAGGGCGCCAACGACGCGCTGAGCCTGTCCATGCTGCTGATAACCGCCGTGGGCATACTTATCGCGCTGACCGGCTTTTTCCTGGCAAAGCCCATCATCCGCCTGGCGGGCGGCGACGGGGACACCACCGTCATGGCGGTGCAGTACCTGCAGGTGGTGGCGCTGGGCCTGCCCTTCAACTGCTGGAACCTGTGCCTGTGCGCGGCGCTCCGTGCCACGGGCAACACCCGGGTGACCATGGTCACCAACATGAGCGCCAACATCGTCAACGTGATAATGAACTACTGCCTGATCGGCGGGCATTTCGGCTTCCCCGCGCTGGAAGTCAGAGGCGCGGCGCTGGCCACGGACATAGGCAGCATGGTGGCGTGCATGATATCGCTGTACGTGATAACCCGCCCCAGCGGCTACCTTAAGCTGCGGCCCCGCCTGAAGGGCTTCGACCGGCGCACGGTGCTGGGGCTGTTAAAGGTGGGTTCATCCTCCATCGCCGAAAGCGCGGCGCTCAGGGTCGGCTTTTTCATGAACAACCGCCTGATCGCGGGCATAAACGCCGACGCCCTCACCTCCAACACCATCATCGGCCAGGTCACTTCCCTGAGCTTCTGCCTGGGCGACGGTGTGGCCACCGCGGGCGCCACGCTCACGGGCGTGTCACTGGGCGAAAAGCGCAAGGACAAGGCGCGGGGCTACGCCAGGATCTGCTCCCAGATGGGTCTGATCATCTCCTGTGTGCTGATAGTGCTGTTCTTCTTCCTCAGGAAAGACCTGGCCCGCCTGTTCACCGACAAGGAAGTCGTCATAACCGGCGCGTCCATGGCGTTCATAGTGATACTGTTCGGCATCATCCCCCAGAACGGCCGCGTGATCTACTCCGGCTGCCTGCGGGGCGCGGGAGACGTCAAATTCGTGGCGCTGTGCTCCCTGATCTCCGTCGCCATACTGCGCCCCCTGCTCACCTGGGCGCTGTGCTACCCGCTGAACAAGGCGTTCCCGCAGTTCTACTTCGCCTACACCGGCCCCTGGATCGCCTTCGTGATCGACGCCTACGTGCGCACGCTGCTCATGTACCGCCGGGTCAGGGCGGGCAAATACCTGGACATCAAGCTGTAAGAGGTCCCTATGCCTATAATCTCCGTAAAAGACCTGCACAAGAGTTTCCGCCCGGAAGTCACCTGGCGCGACAGGCTGTTCAAAAAGCGGAATACGGACATTTCCGCCTCAGAAGTTATCAAAGGCATCGATCTGAGTGTTGACAAAAGCGAAGTCGTTGCTATAATAGGCCCATCCGGTTCCGGAAAGACCACGCTTCTGCGCTGCCTGAACTTCCTTGAAAAGGCGGACTCGGGCACCTTCACCTTCGACGGCGAGGATTTCGACTTAAGCCGCATGCGCCGCCGGGACATAAACCGCCTCAGGAAAAAGACGGGCTTCGTGTTCCAGAGCTACAACCTGTTCTCGAACCGCACCGCGCTTGGCAACGTGATAGAGGGGCTTATAACCGCCCGGGGCGCCAGCAAGGCAGACGCGCTTAAGCTGGGCCGGGAAGCGCTGGAAAAGGTGGGTCTGGGCGAGCGCTGCGACTACTATCCGTCCCAGCTCTCCGGCGGCCAGCAGCAGCGGGTGGCCATCGCCCGCAGCCTGGTGTACAAGCCCGAGATCATCTACTTCGACGAGCCCACCAGCGCGCTCGACCCGGAGCTGATAGGCGAAGTGCTCCAGGTCATGCAGGACCTGGCGGCGGAGGGCATGACCATGCTTGTGGTCACCCACGAGATGAACTTTGCCCGCAACGTCGCGGACCGGGTGATATTCATGGACGGCGGCGTGATCGCCGAGGAAGGCCCGTCAAAGGAGTTTTTCGATTCTCCCAAATCGCCCCGCGCCCAGGCATTCATTAAGACGTTGGGCGAGCGCTGAGCTCGCTTCGCGATATATCGACACAGGAGGAATTTGCAATGAAGAAAGTATTCGCACTCGCGCTGGCGCTGGTTCTCGCGCTGGGACTGATGCTGATTCCCTCCCATGCGGAGGATAAGGACTTGCTGGCCCGTATACAGGAAAGCGGTAAGATGGTCGTGGCCATGGAGGGCGTATGGAAGCCCTGGACCTACCACGACGACGATGACGTGCTGATGGGCTTCGACGTGGAAGTCGCCAAAGCCGTGGCCGAGAAGCTGGGCGTGGAAGCCGTGTTCGAGGAGTGCCCCTGGGACAGCATTTTCGCCGGCGTGGACGCGGGCCGCTACGACATAGTGTTCAACGGCGTCGACTACACCGAGGAAAGGGCCGGGAAGTTCGCCTTCTCCACGCCTTACGCCTACAACTACGCGGTGCTCATAGTGCGCGCGGACGAAGAGGGCATCGCCTCCTTTGAAGACCTGGACGGCAAGAAGAGCGCCAACACCATGTCCTCCACCTACGCGGAGCTCGCAGAGAGTTACGGCGCCACCAACGTGGGCATCGACGACTTCGACATGACCATCGAGCTGCTCATCACCAAGCGCGTGGACGCGACCATCAATGCAGAGGTCTCCTACATCGACTACATGACCGCCCGCCCCGACGCGCCCATCAAGATCGCCTCCAATTACAATTCCGCCACCAGCGTGTGCGCGGTAATGCCCAAGGGCGCCGACAGCGAAAGCTTTGTTGCCGCCATCAACGCCGCGCTCGATGAGCTCAACAGCGAAGGCGTGATAAGCGCGCTGTCCGTCAAGTACTTCTTCGGCAGCGACCTGACCATCGCTCCTGCAGCCGCCGAATAAGCGTTCAAAACAAAACGGAGAGGATCTTTCCTCTCCGTTTTTGTTTCCCGTTTTTTATTGCGCGCCGTCCCGCGGCGCGCTTCCGAACGCCGCAAAAAAAGCCGCTCAATGCGGCTTTTGTTCATTTCACGAGTTCGCTCAGTTTTATCCCGTCCAGGTACGCGCCGATAGCGGCGTTAAGCCCCTCCCACAGCGGGCGGGTGCGGCAGTTTTGGGAGCGTTCGCATTCCGGCGCGTCATCGCACAGGCACGCCACGGGCGCCAGGTCGCCCTCCGCCGCGCGCAGGATCTCCCCCACCGTGTAGTCTTCCGGCTTCCGGGTCAGGCGGTAGCCGCCGTTGCGGCCGTGCATGCCCTCCACGAAGCCCGCTTCCACCAGGTCGGGCAGTATTTTTTCCAGGTACTTAAGGCTGATCTCCTGCCTCGCGGCGATCTCCTTCATGGCCACATAGCCACGGGACATGTTTTCGGCCATGTCCGCCATCACCCTCAGGGCGTACCTGCCCCGCGTCGATACCATCATAAGCGTTTACCTTCAGTGGCAGTTCTCCCAGCTGTCGCAGGACGCCGGGAAGTCCTTGGGATCGTAGGCGATGCCGTTTTTGTCGTAATAGTCCTTTACCGCGGCCTTGATCGCCTCCTCCGCCAGCACGGAGCAGTGCAGCTTGTGGGCGGGCAGCCCGTCCAGCGCCTCGGTGACCGCCTTGTTGGTCAGGCTGAGCGCTTCGGACAGCGGTCTGCCCTTTATGAGCTCCGTGGCCATGGACGAGGACGCGATGGCGCTGCCGCAGCCGAAGGTCTCGAACCTGACGTCGGTTATGATGCCATCGTCGATCTTAAGGTATATCTTCATTATGTCGCCGCACACGGGATTGCCGACTTCGCCCACCCCGTCCGCGTTCTCTATCTGCCCCACGTTGCGGGGATTGCGGAAATGATCCATCACCTTTTCGGAATACAGTGCCATATTACTTTTCAAACTCCTTGAAAATGTGCGCGCGCCTGCCGTTTTCCAAATCGTGCCACAGGGGCGACATGGAGCGCAGGCGTTCCACCACGCCCTTCACGCTGTCTACGGTATATGCGATCTCCGCGTCCGACAGCGGCCTGTCGAAAGTGAGCCTGAGCGAACCGTGCGCCACCTCGTGCACCCTGCCTATGGCGAGCAGCACATGGCTGGGGTCGAGCGAGCCGCTGGTGCAGGCGGAACCGCTGGAGGCGGAAATGCCCAGGTCGTCCAGCATGAGCAGCAGGCTCTCGCCCTCTATGCCCTCAAAGCAGAAGGACACGTTGCCGGGCAGGCGGCAGATTTCGTCCCCGTTCAGGCTGGAGTAGGGAATGCTCCTTAAGCCCGCGATAAGCCTGTCGCGGCTTTCCGTTGTCGCCTTTCCCAGGCTGTCCATGCTTTGGACCGCCTCTTCCAGCGCCGCGGTCATGCCCATTATGCCCGCCACATTTTCGGTGCCCGCACGCTTGCCCCGCTCCTGGGCGCCGCCCTCGATCAGGCTGTTAAGGAGCACGCCCTGCCTTACATACAGCGCGCCCACGCCCTTGGGACCGCGGAACTTGTGGGCGGACACGGAAAGCATGTCCACGCTGTCCCGTACGACGTCCACGGGGATGTGCCCCGCCACCTGCACCGCGTCCGTGTGGAACACCACGCCCTTTTTGCGGCACATTTCGCCTATCTCGCGTATGGGCTGCACGGTGCCGATCTCGTTGTTGGCATACATCACCGTGACCAGGCAGGTGTCGTCCCTGACCGCGTTTTCCGCGTCCGCGACATCCACTATGCCCTTTTCGCCCACGGGGAGGTATGTGACCTCGTACCCCTGCTTTTCCAGCTTCTTAAGCGTGTGCAGCACCGCGTGATGCTCGAACGCCGTGGAGACGATGTGCTTTTTGCCCTTTTTCGCGCCGTTTAGAGCGGCGGAGATTATCGCCTGGTTGTCCGCCTCGCTGCCGCCGGAAGTGAAGTATATCTCCCGCGCCTTCGCGCCTATGCACGCGGCGACCCTTTCGCGGGCGTTTTCCAGCGCTTCCTTGGCCTTTTGGCCTATGGAATACAGGCTGGAGGGATTGCCGTACACTTCCTCCATGTAGGGCAGCATGGCGTCTATGGCGCGGCGGCTCATCTTGGTGGTCGCCGCGCAGTCCAGATACAGTTCCATATCAATCCTCAAACAACACGGTGGACAGGTACCTGTCGCCGGTATCCGGCAGCAGCGCGACTATCGTCTTGCCCGCGCTTTCGGGACGCTTTGCCACTTCGGCAGCCGCCCACAGCGCCGCTCCGGAAGAGATGCCGCACAGCACGCCTTCGGTCCTACCCAGCATCCTGCCCATGTCGAACGCGTCTTCGTTGGTAACGGTGATTATCTCGTCGTATATGCCGGTGTCCAGCACTTCGGGCACGAAGCCCGCGCCGATGCCCTGGATCTTGTGGGCGCCGCCCCTGCCGGTGGACAGCACCGGGGACGCGGCGGGCTCCACCGCCACGATCTTTACGCCACTTTTTACGGACTTAAGGTACCTGCCCACGCCCGTCACGGTGCCGCCCGTACCTACGCCCGCCACGAACACGTCCACTTCCCCGTCCGTGTCGCTGTAGATCTCGGGGCCGGTGGTCTCAAAGTGCGCCTGGGGGTTTGCGGGGTTCACGAACTGCCCGGCTACGATGCTGCCGGGGTTGGCGGCCTTAAGCTCTTCCGCCTTCGCCACCGCGCCCTTCATGCCCAGCGCGCCTTCGGTCAGGACCAGCTCGGCGCCGTAGGCTTTGATCAGCTTCCTGCGCTCCACGGACATGGTGTCGGGCATGACTACGATAAGACGGTAGCCCCTCGCCGCCGCCACCGCCGCGAGGCCTATGCCCGTGTTGCCGCTGGTGGGTTCGATTATGGTGCCGCCGGGAGTCAAACGGCCTGACTTTTCCGCGTCATCGATTATGGCTTTCGCCACCCGGTCCTTCACGGAGCCCGCGGGGTTAAAGTACTCAAGTTTCGCCAGCAGCCTGGCTTTGAGGCCCAGCTTCGCCTCTATCTTCGTAAGCCTTACCAGCGGGGTGGAGCCGATCAGTTCGTCTGCTCCGTTATATATCTTGGCCATGGTGCCCTCCTTAAATGGCGGCCAGTCCCTGCTCCAGGTCGTCGATTATGTCGTCGATATGCTCGGTGCCTATGGACAGGCGCACGGTGGTGGGACGGATGCCCGCCGCCTTCAGGCCTTCCTCGTCCAGCTGGGAGTGGGTGGTGGAGGCGGGATGGATGACCAGGCTCTTCACGTCCGCCACGTTGGCCAGCAGGCTGAACAGCTTAAGGCTCTCGGTGAACTTCTGGGCGTCCGCCTGGGTGCCCTTGATGTCCACGGTGAATATGGACGCCGCGCCCCTGGGGAAGTACATGTCGTACAGCTCCTTCGCCCTGCCCGTCGCCAGGGAGGGATGGTTCACCCTCTCCACCTTGGGATGGTTCTTAAAGAAGTCCACTACCTTGAGCGCGTTCTCCACGTGCCTGTCCACGCGCAGGGACAGCGTCTCCAGACCCTGCAGCAGCATGAAGCTGTTGAAGGGGCTGATGGTGGCGCCCTGGTCCCTCATGATGGTGGTGCGCATCTTGACTATATACGCCTGGCTGCCCGCCGCCTCGGTGAACACCACGCCGTGATAGCTGGGATTGGGCTTGCTCAGGCCCGGGAACTTGTCGTTCTGCGCCCAGTCGAACTTGCCGGAATCCACTACCACGCCGCCCATTACGGTGCCGTGGCCGCCGATGAACTTGGTGGCGGAGTGCACCACGATGTCCGCGCCGTACTCGATGGGCCTGAGCAGGTAGGGAGTGGCGAAGGTGTTGTCCACTATGAAGGGGATGCCGTGCCTGTGGGCGACGTCCGCGATGGCCTTAAGGTCGATCACGTCGCTGTTGGGGTTGCCCAGCGTCTCGGCGTAAAGCATTTTGGTGTTGGGGCGGATAGCCTTTTCGAAGTTCTCCGGGTCGGTGGGGTCCACGAAGGTGGTGGTCAGCCCCTGCTCCGGCAGGGTGTTGGCGAACAGGTTCGCCGTGCCGCCGTACAGGTTGGTGGAGGACACGATGTGGTCCCCCGCCACGGCGATGTTCTGCACCGCGTAAGTGATCGCGGCGGAACCGCTGGCGGTAGCCAGGGCGCCCGCGCCGCCTTCCAGCGCGGCGATGCGCTTCTCGAACACGTCGGTGGTGGGGTTCTGCAGCCTGGTATAGATATTGCCCGCCTCGGTCAGGGCGAACCTGCCCGCCGCTTGGGCGGAATCCTTGAACACGTAGCTGGTGGTGGCGTAAATCGGCACCGCGCGGGCGTCGGTCGCGGGATCGGCGGCTTCCTGCCCCACGTGCAGCTGTTTGGTCTCAAAACGGTATTCTTTCATTGCGTATCTCCTTAGTGTCTTATTTGCCATCGGTTGTGCCGATTATAGCATTATTTACCTACCGCGTCAAGGGGTAAATATATTATTTAATCGTAAAGAAGCCTTTGCTCCCCAAAATGCAGAAAACCCGCCCGTGACCCGGGCGGGTATGCGTTCAAACCGTTTTATTCGCTCCTCAGCGCCACAACGGGGTCCCTGCGGGCGGCGAAGCCCGAGGGTATCAGCCCCGACACCAGCGTCAGGAACATGCTTATCAGCACCAGCACGGCGCAGCTGGTCGCGGGCAGGTACGCCATGTTGTGCATGCCCGCCAAGGTGTAGATCACGTGGTTTATGGGCAGTATCAGCATCAGGCTCACCAGTATGCCCAGCATGCCCGCCATAAAGCCGATTATCAGCGTTTCGGCGTTGAACACGCGGCTTATGTCCCGCTTGGATGCGCCCAGCGCCCTGAGTATGCCTATCTCCTTGGTGCGCTCCAGCACGCTTATGTAGGTGATTACGCCTATCATTATGCTGGACACGAACAGGCTCACCGCCACGAACGCCACCAGCACGTAGGTGACCGCCTGCACTATGTCGGTCACGCCGCTCAGAAGCAGCCCCACGTAGTCGGTGTAGGTGATGCTCTTGCCGCCCTGGGTGTTCTGCTCATTGTACGCGTCTATGTAGGCGGCGATGCGCTCCTTGCTTTCAAAGTCCCTGGGATAGATGTTTATCTTGTCCGGCACGGACAGATCCGCCGCGCCGAAGGAGATCAGGTTCTCCTGCAGCGTCTTTCCGGAGCCCACCGTGGGCACCACGGAGCGGATGATCTCGTTGAGCCGCTCGTCGCCCAGCATCATGCGCACGCCGGACACGAAGCTCTCGTAGCCCGTCAGGTCCACCTTGTCTATGTCGAACTCGGTCTTTTCAAAGGGCATGGCGCGGATCACGTCCATGTCCGGGTTCGCCATCTGGTCCTTCACTATCTCGCTTTCGTTGGCCAGGGATATCGCGTACTCCATAAGCCCGGGCAGATAGCCTACCCGCCCCGTGGACGCGCCCACTACGGAGCCTTCGGAGGGCATCACTATGCCCACCACCTTAAGCTCCAGCCCCTCGTCCACAACTTTCCGGAGCTTCTCAGGGTCTTCCTTTATGCTCACCCAGTGTCCGCCCGTCTTTTCGTAGTAGCTCCCGGGTATCACCAGGCGGAAGCGCATATTCAGTATATCGTCGTAGCTGTAGCTGACGGTGTCGATCTTTTCCTCTTTGCCGGACATCATGTCGCTGACCAGCTGCTTGAGCTCGCTGCGGCTCTTTATGCCCAGCGTATACAGCGTGTAGTCGCTTATGACCCCGGAGCGGTTGAGCAGCAGCACCACTTCGCTCTTGTCCTCGGGCCACCTGCCCGCCACCACGTCGTACTGGCTGTCGAGCAGCTCGCGGTTGTCCAGCAGCTGCATGAACACGCTCTGGGCGTTGTTGGAATAGCTGGAAGCCATGGAGCCCATGGCGTATATGCGGCTGAAGGATTCCGGCACGTCGCCGCCCTGCGCGTCCGCCATAAGGTCTTCATAAGTGGTGGAAGGATTGACCTGCAGCGGCCCCTCCGGTGTGTCCCGCCAGATGTTCAGCTGGCTGGAATACTCGTAGCTCACGCCGCTGACCAGCTTGGCGAACTCCGGATCCGCGTCTATGTGCTGCTTGAACGCCGCAAGGTCGTTCTGCTTGACCTCGTTGAGCATCAGGCCCAGCATGCCCCGCAGTATCCTGCCCGAGTACACGCGGCCCTCTTCACGCTTTTCCGCGTCCACGTCCACGGTCATGTTCTCGCTCAAGCTGTTCAGGTCCATGCTCTCGCTCTGCAGCGTGAGGGGGTAAGAGGTGAGCGTCTCCCGCTCGATCTTGTCTATGTACCTCTGCACGCCCGTAGACATGGCCAGTATAAGCGCGATGCCGATTATGCCTATGCTGCCCGCGAAGGCCACCAGTATGGTGCGGGTCTTCTTGGTCAGCAGGTTGTTGAGCGACAGCCCCAGCGCGGTCAGGAAGCTCATGCCCGTGCGGCTGGCGGAGAGGCTGTCCTCCTTCTCGTCCGCGCCGTCGTAAGGATCCGTGTCCCCCACTATGCGCCCGTCGGACAGGCGCACGATGCGGGTGGAGTACTTTTCCGCCAGCTCCGGGTTGTGGGTGACCATTATCACCAGCCGGTCGCGGGCGATCTCCGCCAGCAGCTCCATCACCTGCAGCCCCGTCTCGCTGTCCAGCGCGCCGGTAGGCTCGTCCGCAAGGAGTATCCTGGGGTCGTTCACCAGGGCGCGGGCGATCGCCACCCTCTGCATCTGGCCGCCGGAAAGCTCCCGGGGACGCTTGGTCAGCTGGTCGCCCAGCCCCACGCGCTCAAGCGCCTTTACGGCCTTTTCCCGGCGCTCCTTCTTGCTCACGCCCGACAGGGTCAGCGCCATCTCCACGTTGGAGAGCACGCTCTGGTGGCCTATCAGGTTGTAGCTCTGGAACACGAAGCCTATGGCGTGGTTGCGGTAGCTGTCCCAGTCCCGGTCCTTGTAGCGGCGTGTGGAGCGTCCGGCGATGATGAGTTCCCCCGCCGTGGCGCGGTCGAGCCCGCCGATGATGTTCAGCAGCGTGGTCTTGCCGCAGCCGCTGGGACCCAGCACGCTCACGAATTCGTTGGTGCGGAACTTGACGCTCACGCCCTTTAAGGCCTCCACTTTCTGGCTGCCCGTGTCGTATACCCTGCTTATGCCCTGAAGCTCAAGCATATATTCCTCCTAACGGTAATCCCCGTCGAACAGCGCGTACTCGTCTATGGTGTACAGGTACGACACCAGCGCGCTGCCCGCGCCGCCGGGAAACTCCCCGTCCAGCGCCGTGACGAAGTCTTCTATGGTGTTCAGCCGGCCCTTGCCGGATGTGTAAAACGCTTTTAATGCCCTTATGAACGCGTCCCTGCCCAGCAGCACGCGCATCTCGTGCATCACCGCAGCGCCCCTTAAGCGCGCGACCGCTTCGAACTCCTCTTCGCTTTGGAAGCGGGTCAGGAAGCTGTCTGGGGTCAGGCTGCCGGGGATGGTGTACTTTAGCGCGGGCAGCACCCGGCCGTTAAGCAGGCTTACGAACCTGTTTTCGCCGCGGAGCTGTTCCTCTGCCAGCAGATACGCGTAAAAGCTCGTCCCCTCCCGCAAAAACGGGTCGGTGTACGGGTCTGTGTACGCGCCCAGCCCGAAATACTGCTGCGCCGCGAGGCGGTATACCGTGCTCTCGAGATCCTCCGCGTCGCCGCCCAGCTGTATCAGCCCCGGGGACGCCGAGGACGCCGTGTCCGACGAGAACGCCACCGCGATATCCCACGGCGCCTTTCCAAGCCAGGTTTCGTATACGTTTAACGCGTCCTTTGCAAGGTTGAGCGCTTTTCGGCACTTTGCGCGGCTGTTGCCGTAAACGCTTATCTTGGTGCCCATGGCGCTTGTGTCCGCGTATTCGTAAAAGTGGCGGCTGAGCACGAGGCTGAGATTTGACGCGTTATTGAGCGTCACCGTATACTCCGCCGTGTCCCCGATCACCGCGCGCGTCACGGATCCCCCGCAGGCAAGCGCCCAGGAAACCGGCACGCGCAGCGTAAGAGTGTGATCCGCGGGCAGGGAAAACACGTCGCAAAAGCAGTGGCTGAGCGGATACATCGCCGCTTCACCTTCGTCAAACGGGCAGGCGGCAGGCAGGAACAGCCTGAGCCGCACGTCCTCGCCGCAGCCCAGGAACGCCCAGTTCTCGCTCAAAAGCAGCGTGTAGACGAAGCGGAACGTGCCCGTCTGCCCGGGCTCGAGCGCCGCTTTGACGCTAAAATAAACGTCCCCGCCCTGTAAAAACGAGTACCTGGCGGGAGACGAATCAAACTCCACCCTCTCAAGCTGCACCCCCGCGGGCGCGTAGCCCCACGGGAACGCCTTTTCAAGGCTGTCCCCGCCGTAAGGCAGGGCGGAAACGCGCCTAAAGCAGTTGGCGGGCAGCACGAAGGTGACGCTGTCCAGCTTTTCCCCCGCGGCGTTGGTGTACGTGAATTCGGTGTCCACCTTGAGCGCGCGGCTCAAAGGCAGGTACACCGCTTCCGTCTTATAGCTGTCCGCTTCCGCTCCGGCAAAAAGCAGCCCCAGCGCCAGCGCAAGGGCCGCGAAAAGCAGTTTTGCCGCTTTCATCCGCGCGTCAGTGGACGTGGACGCCCAGCAGTTCCATCACTATGGCCGCCACCGAGCCCAGCGCCAGCAGCGCCGCCAGCGCGATGCACAGTATCCTGACCCAGGGACTGAATTTCGAACTCGTCTTTTTCATGGCTTACCTGTCCGTGGGATAGAGGTATTCGGGGTCGTTTTCCACCGCCCTGCCGTTTTTGAAGGGCAGTATGACCCGCCTGACCCTGCCCACTATCAGGGACTTGTCTATCACGCCCACGTCGCCCGTCACGTCGTTGGTGAAGAGGATGGGCAGGTCGGGGCCGTTCCATTCGCGCCCGTCGTGGGAATTGTAGCGGTTGTCGCCCGCCACCAGGTACTCGTTCTTGCCCAGGGTGTACTCATAGTCGAACTTATAGCGGTAGGTCTGCTCGTCCGTCAGCTCCCGCTGTATGCCGTTTATGAAGTAGCTCAGGCTGCCGTCCTCGTTTTTGACGTAGGTGGCGGAATAGTTGGTCTTAAGGCGCGGATCCAGTGCAAAACCGTTCACGTAGGTCACGCCGTTCACACGCGAGACCGTGTCGCCTTCAACCGCCATCACGCGCTTTACGAAGTCGGTCTTCACGGTGAATATGCCCAGGAACTTGCTGGTCCTGCCCGGGTAGTGGCAGATCACCACGTCGCCGCGCTTGGGGCTGGAGCTGAAGCGCACGTCGTAACTGGTCACCAGCAGGCGCTCCCTGTCCTCCAGCGTGGGGTTCATGCTGTTGCCGGACACCGCGATGGGCCACACCAGGAAGCTCTTGATGATGTACACCGCCACCAGAGCGAATATGATGGACACGATCCAGTCCTTGATCTCGAACAGCACGCGGTGCTGCCTGTATATGGGCAGGGTCTTTAAGACCTTCTTCTTCACGAAGAACGCCTGCCACACGGTCATCTCCGCCTGCGCGCCGGATGCCGTTGTCTCCCGGGGCTTGTTTTCGTCGGTCTGTTCCGGCTGCACGCCGTTTACGTTGTTGTCTTCCATACTTATCTCCTATGTCACCTGAACATGCGGGAGGGCGGCCACAGCACGCTCGCGGGCTCGCCTATGATGCTCGTGCGCTTTACCAGGCCGATCCCCCGGCTGTCGGGCGCCTCGTCCTCCATAAACAGGTTGAGCAGGCAGTACGCGCCGTGGGGTATGGTGCCGTAGTCCAGGTTGGGCGCTTCGCCCAGGCAGATCTCTTCCCCGCCGTCCTTGCTGACCAGGTACTTGACCCCGTCGCGCACGTCTATCAGGTCGCCCTCGATGCCCGCCACGCTGCGGATGAGCCTCTGCCCTTCCACCGTCACGCACACCGTGTCGCCCCGGTCTATCTTCGTCACGTCGATCAGCTTGTTGACCGCCACAATGTCCCCGCTTAGGAACCTGGGGCTCATGGCGTCGCTTCTCACGTGCACGGTCTCTATCCACACCAGCCTTATCAGCGCCGCGACTATCAGCGCGGCCGCCAGGCAGATGAAGAACGTCCTTATCTGCTTTCTGCGCTGCCTTTTCTTGAGCAGCTTAGCGTTCTTCTTGCTTTTCTTCTTCCCCATGCATGCCCTCTTCAACGCTTTTGATTATCTTCTTTACCCGCTTTTCGAACACCTGCCGGTCCAGCATCACCACGTGGCCGCAGGTCAGGCACCTTAGCTTTATGTCCGCGCCCGTGCGGGTGACCTCCCAGTCGAAGCCTCCGCAGGGATGCGGTTTTTTGAGCCGCACCGCGTCTCCCACATTTATCAGCATTTCCGTTTATCCCTCACCTGACGCCGAACACGTACCTGCGCCCCATCACGTCGGTGAACCTGAGCGCGGGGTCTTCCAGCTCTATGGGCAGGTCCAGGCACAGTTTGAGCCCCGGGGACGCGAACTGCCGGGTCTCACCGGAACAGGCGACGAATTCGTCCCCGTCCATGTAGCCCGCCGCCCAGCCGTCCAGCCCGTCGAAGCCCCCGGGCAGGGGCCCCACGTCCGTTTCGTCGATCTGGAAGCGGGTCAGGTAGATCTTTTTCTCGGTGATGCCCGGCGCGATGTCCACCTGGAATTCCGGCGTGCCCTTCGCCTGCTCCCCGTCAAGGGTGAGGCGCGCGTCTCCCCTGCGCTTTTCGGCGTAGGTGAGCGCGAGGGGGCACAGGTCTATGCCCACAAAGCGCCTCTGGCACTTTACCGCCGCCTCCAGGGAGGTGCCCGCCCCGCAGAAGGGGTCCAGCACCAGGTCTCCCGGGCGGGAAGCCGCCTTTATTATCCTCTCCAGCAGCTTTACGGGCTTCTGGTTGTCGTAGCCCAGCCGCTGCGGATCCCTCTGCTGCAGGTGGCTGATGTCCGTCCACACGTCGGAGGGCGGCACGGGCTCGTCCTCGTAATACCTATAGGTCTTGCCGCCGGACACTATGAAGCGGTACGCGCGCCCGTCCTCGTCCACGCCGCGGCTTAAGTGGTTCTTCCTGTCCTGGCGCAGCAGTTTGGCGGCGTCCTCTATGTGCAGGTCGTAGTCCTGTGTCTTCGCGTACACCAGTATCACGTCGTGCTTGCGGGCGAAGAAGCGCCGCGAGCGTCCCCCCGTCTCGTAAGCCCAGATTATCTCGTTTATGAAATTGCTTTCGCCGAATATTTCGTCCGCGATTATGCGCACCCGGGCGGCGGCGCGGTAGTCCAGGTGTATGAACACGAGACCGTCGTCGGTGAGCAGTTCCCGGCAAGGCACGAGCACGTCACGCATGAAAGCGGCGTACTCCTCCCTATCCATGGTGTCGGAATAGGAGGGCAGCTGTATCTCGCCCTTGCCGCCCTTCCAGCCCTTTTCACCCACCCGCAGGCGGGCGTAGAACTGCTGTCCGGTCATGAAAGGAGGATCCATGTATATAAGCGACACGCTGCCCGGGCAGTCGTTCGCCATGCGGCTCAATTCTTCCCTTGCGTCGGCGATCACCACCTTCGCTTCGCCTTCGCCCATCAGCGTCTCGCGGCGCACGTTTTCCAGTTTCGCGTACACGTTTTTTCCTCCCTTCCTGCGCGTTACATCCTGACCCAATATAATATTATACCATTCACAGTCCCCTTTGTAAACACCCGCAATGTTACGGATAGACACAAAAACTCCCCGGAAACATCTTCCGGGGAGCAATGCTTTGGCTTATCTGTCCGCCCAGGCGTAATAGGCGCCGGGGTCGGCGACGATGTCGGTGTCCGGGGCGAACATGCCGCTCACGAGCGCGGGGCTTTGACAGAACACCACCTGCGGGCTCATGCCGCCGAACGCGCCCGCGTCTATCCGGGTCACTCCCGGCGGTATCACGAGCGTCTGGCAGGATACGCCCTGGAAGGCTTCGCCCTCTATCACCCTGAGCCCCCAGGGCAGTTCCAGTATGCCTTCGGGGCTTATCACCGCGAGCGTCAGGTCGTACCGGGCGACCTCGGTGGAATACTTGTCCAGCAGCTTGACCGTCACGGGCTTCGCGCCCACATAAGACGTGTCGCTGTCGCTAAGCAGGAATCTCGCCCCCGCGGGCAGTGTTCCCTCTTCCAGCGCGGGCACGGGCGTCTCGCCCACTCCCGCCACCAGCGCGCCGCCCGTACGGGGCTTAACGCAGCTGACCGTCACGGTGCAGCTGTTCCTGAGCGCGTCAATCTCGCCGCAGGTGACTGTGGCGGTGCCGGGACCGACGTAGGTCACCAGGCCGTCCGCCGACACGGTGCACACGCTCACGTCGGAGGAAACGTATGCGATCTGTTCGGAGGAATTGGTTATCTGTATCTGCGCGGAGCCGCCCTCGGTCAGCAGCAGCTCGTCCTTCGCGGGAATCAGGTGGTATGCGGGCATGCTTCCGGCCACGAACTTGGCGCGGAACTCCGCCTTTATGCTGGTGCCCGTCTTGGTGAACTCGCTCCAGGGCAGGTAATACTCGAACACCTGGCCGGAGTACTTGAGCACGTTGCCGGGGGTGTAGACGGTGGAAAAGTCTAGGCTGTACGCCTTTTGCAGGCGGCCGCTGGCGATGGTGCCGGTGATGGCGGAGTCCACTATGTGGATGTACTTGACGCCGTTGTGCACCTTGGCGCCTATGGCGCACACGTAGTGGTTGGGCACGTGCACTATGGCGACGCTCCTGCCGCCCTCGAAGAACGCCTGCACCGCGCTGGGGGTGTTCAGGTTGCCGTAATAGCGGGTCACGCCGGAGCGGGACGCCAGGTAATTGTCGTATATGTACTCGGCGTTGGGCGGGCTTAAGGACGAACCCGTGTTGCTCCACACCGGCTGGATCTTGAGGAACTTGTACAGGATGTCCGCCCGCTGCTCGAACGTGGCCGCCCTGCCCAGAAGGAACTGGTAGGCGTGGGCGTGGGCCAGCAGGCCGCAGCCGCGCCCGGTTATGTACTTGGAGGTGGAGCTGTTCATGAAGATGGTGCTGTGGCCGCACAGCGCGTACAGCCGGGACGCCAGCAGCCTGTCGTAGGTGCCGGGCTGGTCCTTGCCGCCGCCTTCGTACTGGTAGTAGAACCCGATCCTGCCCGCGCCAAGCGTATCGTACGCGGCGGATGCCGTGTACGGCAGCAGGCAGCCCAGCAGGCAGACTGCCAGGATAACGGCGCAAAGCTTTTTCATCGGATACCTTCCCTTTATAAAACTCCTTTGTCATTTTACCACAAATCCTCCCGAAAAGCAAGCCGCCCCCCGTTTTTCCCCGCGTCTTGCAAAATTCCCCCGCGGATGGTATACTCTAACGCAGTAAAAAAAAACTACGGAGGCGGCGCGTGCGGATTGTTGTGGGCCTGAGCGGAGGGGTGGATTCCTCCGTGTGCGCGTACCTGCTCAAGCAGCAGGGGCACGAGGTGATCGGCGTGTTCATGAACAACTGGGAGGACGACGGCGTGTGCACCGCGGCGGACGATTTTGCCGACGCCCGGGCGGTCGCGCAGATGCTCGACATCCCCTATTACTCCGTGTCCTACCACAAGCAGTACATGGACCGGGTGTTCAGCCGCTTCCTGAGCGAGTATAAAAAGGGCCGCACCCCCAACCCCGACGTGCTGTGCAACCGGGAGATCAAGTTCGCCCCGCTGCTGGAACTGGCCAGGTCCCTCGACGCCCAAAAGCTCGCCACGGGCCACTTCGCGGGCGTGGAACAGCGGACAGACGGGAAATACCACCTGCTCAGAGCCGCGGACGAAAACAAGGACCAGACCTACTTTCTGTGCATGCTCACCCAGGCGCAGCTCTCCATGGCGATGTTCCCCCTAAAGGACATCCCCAAATCGGAGGTCAGGAACATCGCGCGCAGGGCGGGCATCCCCGTGGCGGAAAAAAAGGACTCCACCGGCGTGTGCTTTATAGGCGAAAGGAACTTTAAGCAGTTTCTTAGCACCTACCTGCCCGCGCAGCCCGGGCTTATCGTGTCTCCGGACGGCGAAGTGCTGGGCCGTCACGACGGGCTCATGTACTACACCCTGGGCCAGCGCAAGGGTCTGGGCATAGGCGGGCGCGGCACGTGCGAAGCCTGGTTCGTGGTGGGCAAGGACCTGAAAACCAACCGCCTTATCGTGTCCCAGGGCAAGGACAGCGCGCTGTTGTACACTGCTTCCGGCAGCGCGGAGGAAGTCAGCTGGATAAGCGGACAGCCCCCCGTCCCCTTCGGGCAGGAATTCCCCTGCAAGGCGCGTTTCCGCCACCGCCAGCCCCTGCAGGACGTGGTGATCGTCCCCGGCGAGGACAGGACCCTGATGCGCTACCTCACCCCCCAGCGCGCCGTCACCCCCGGCCAGACCGTGGCGTTTTACAGGGACGACGAATGCCTGGGCGGCGGAGTGATAGAGTGAGGTTTTAGCTGTTAGCTCTTAGAGGCGCTTTCAGCGCCGTCAGCGGTCGTTGGTCGATGGTCATTGGTCGTTGGTCGTTTGGCTGACGCCAAACAAAGATACCCGTTGGCACGTCTGCCATTCTCCCCGCGTCATTGCGAGGAAGGCGCAAAGCGCCTGACGCGGCAATCCGTACCCCCATCAGTAAAGAACGGATTGCCACACTCGCTTCGCTCGTTCGCAATGACGCACCCCTACACCGTACTCCGTCTCTCCTGCGCAAAACGTGTCCGACGATCCGTTTGCGTCAGCGGAGCAATTTTGTCAAGCGTAAGCGCAGACGACTTTTGACCAACGACCAATGACCAACGACGCGGCGAAGCCGCCCTCACATTTAACAAACTCTTAATCCCCACTTGACTCTGCTTGCCTTTTTGGACTTTTGGAAGTGGTATAATAGTATCATCAAAAATCATGAACGGCGCGTTCGCACTTGGGTGCGGGCGCGTTTTTT
>JAFWUC010000056.1 GCA_017518705.1 Clostridia bacterium | reverse complement strand
TTACGCTGGACCTGACGGCGGGAGAAAGGGGCTGTCCGCCCCACATCCCCATGGATGAATTCAGGCAGATGAACGTGGAAAGCGCGGCTTCATTCGCCAAAGCGTTTTCCGGGGACAGCGTGGTGCTGGACACCCCCGACGGGGAGCTCAACTATTCCCAGGACCTGGCCGTAAAGATCGGCGACATAATGCGCTCCTACAAGGTGGACACGGTGCTGTGCCACTGGAAAAACTCCATGCACAAGGATCACATCGTTGCCAGCCACCTGGCTCAGGACGCGGTATTCTTCGCTTCCCTGCCCACGTTTGCCCGTCCCATGCCTCCCGCGCCGATAAAAAGGTGGCTGTACGCCGAGAACTGGGAGGATTCCGAAGGCTTCACGCCCTACCTGTACTTCGACGTGAGCGATGTGTTCGAGGACTGGAAGGCCGCCGTAAAGCAGCTGTACCTCACCGAGCACAGCCGCGACTTCAAGTACCTGCAGTTCTACGAGGGGCTCGCCCGCATGCGCGGCGCGCTCAACAAGTGCGAGTACGCCACCGCCTTCGATATAGACGGATACATGAAGCGCACGAGGGGTGAAGTCTGATGGTGCTGCTGGGCTTAGACCGGCTGCCTTCGTTTCCCGCAGCCGCCCCGGGGCGCATAGGCCTGATGACCAACCCCACGGGCATCGACGCCCGCGGCGTGTCCGCGGTGGACATACTGGCCGCAAGCGGCCGCCTTACCGCGCTTCTGGCCTGCGAGCACGGCGTGCGCGGCTGCGTGCCCGCCGGCGAAAAGGTGGACAGCTTCACCGACGAAAAGACCGGCGTGACCGTGTATTCCTGCTACGGCGGCAGCACCCACCTGCCCGAGGCCGCGCTTGGCGCCTTCGATACCCTGGTCTACGACATACAGGATGCCGGCGCGCGCTTCTACACGTTCATCTATTCCCTGTCCGACGCCATGGAGGACTGCGCGAAGGCGGGCAAGAAAGTTGTGGTGCTGGACCGGCCCAACCCCCTGGGCGGCCTGCAGGTGCAGGGCACGCTGCTGGACGAAAGCGTCTCCTCTTTCGTGGGGCGCTTCCCCATCCCCACCCGTTACGCTTTGACCGTGGGCGAATACGCCCTGTGGGTGAAGCGCAGGCTGAAGCTCGACCTGGACCTGACGGTGATCCCCATGGAGGGCTGGAACAGGAGCATGTACTACGCGGACACCGGCCGCCTGTTCGTGCCGCCCTCCCCCAACCTGTCCACACTGCACGCGCTCAACGTTTACCCCGGCACCTGCATATTCGAGGGCACCAACATTTCCGAGGGGCGCGGCACGGTGCTGCCCTTCGAGCTGATAGGCGCGCCGTTTATAGACGGCGACGCGCTCGCGGCAGTTATGAACGGCAAAAAACTGCCCGGCTATTATTTCAGGAGCGCGTACTTTACCCCCTCGTGCAGCAAGTTCGCGGGCGAGCTCTGCTGCGGCGTACAGATCTATGTGACGGACCCGGAGCGGACGGACGCTCCCCTCATGGGTTTCACCCTGCTGGACGAGATAAGGAAACTGGCGGGCGAAAGTTTCGGCTGGACCGGCTCGATAGACCGCCTTACGGGCATAAAAGACTTTGCAGAAACGGACAGATCGCCCGAAGAGCTCATTTCGGGCGAAGCTCCCAAGCTCCTCGCCTGGTACGAAGACGCGAAGGAAATAATGCTGTACAAATAAAAACCGGATGCCGAAAAGGCGGCCTTACGGCCGCCTTTTGTTTACCATCCGCTGCATCTTCTGGGGATAAAGCCCCTGTTGTAATAATAGCTTATCGGGTACGTGTTCACGCTCACCGTGTTGGTGCCCCAGGCGTCTCCGCCGTTTTCGATCATGACGATCTGGGTATGCTCCTCGTTGGCGTAATACAGGAACATGACCACGTGGCTGTAATCCTTTACGATGATGTCGCCCGGGCGCAGTTCCGCCGTCTTCTGCAGGGTGTAGAAGCTGCTGTCCGTGTAGAACCAGTGGGTGTTCAGCCACTTGCGCTCCGTGCCGTAATAGCACATGGCCACCAGGCTGGAGCAGTCGCTTCCCACATACTTGCCCTCGTACAGGTTGTTCTGGTTGAGTATGTAGTACCTGCCGCTGTCCGACAGGTAGAACCTGTTTTCGCGCACCGCCTTTGCGGGGTTGTACTGGCGCTGGTATTCGTATACGCCGCTTATGTAGGGCATGCCGTAGTACACCACGCCGGGGCGGAAGATCTTGAGTCCGCCCTCGTCGTTGGCTTTCTTCCAGTATGCCTGGTTGGAAAGGGTCATCCAGGGGAAGTCCAGGCAGTCGAAGGCGTTGTTTATCACCTGCTTGCGCCCGCTGGCCTGACTCGCGGAAAACTTGCCCGTGGCGTGCATGCGGTCCACTTCGTTGAGCGCGCAGTTCCTGACCGCGTTTATCTTGGCGCGATTGGCTTCTATCTCGCTCAAGCCCGTCCGCATCCGGGGCATCGTGAGCACCACGTCCGTGCTCAGCACGTTGACCTGCACGCTCGCCGCGACGGAGGAATTGCCCTCCATCTTCGCGGTCACGGTGGCCGTGCCGCTCTTTACGCCCGTTATGTTGCCCTCAGAATCCACCGTCAGGGTGCCCGGCGCGGAAGACGTCCAAATCACCGGAATCTCGCCCTCCGGGTACACCGTCAGTTCCAGCGGCTTAGTCTGTCCGGCTTCCACATATATCCTGTCGTGTCCCAGGCTTATGCCCGTGACCGTGCCGTAGTTGAACACCCTTACGGTGAACGCCGCGCTTACGCCGGAGTCCGCCCGGGCGGTGATCACGGATGAGCCGGGACCCACGGCGGTGACCCGCCCAAACTGGTCCACCACGGCCACGGAGGTGTCCGCGCTCGTCCAGGTGACGCCCTGCATTTCGGCGTCCTCGGGGTAGCACTGCAGCTCCAGCGTGTCGCTCTCCCCCGGGCGCAGGTGCGTGAACGGGCTGGACATCACCAGGCTGTCATAGCCCCTGCGCGCTTTGGCGGTATATGAAGCCGTCAGCCCCTCGCCTTGGCAAGAAATAAGACTGTCGCCCAGGCTCAGGCCGTACACCCGTCCGGACGCGTCCACGCTCGCCACCTGGGAATTCACGCTGTGCCAGGTGAGCCTTATGCGGCTGCCCTCGGGATATACCGTGGGATACGGGGCGATGCTGCCTCCGATAGCCACCTTGACGCTGTCTTCCTCAAACGCAAGAGCCGTAGGATATGGCACCACGGGGATCTCCAGCGTAACGCTCATATCGACCGAGGAGAGGCTGAACACCGCCGTGCCCACCCCCGTAAACTCCGCATATCCGTCCTCGCCCAGTACCGCAGGACCGCTGAGCAGGGTAATTTCCACGTCCCTGTACCTAGCCCTTTCCGGCAGCGCCACGGGCACCAGGCGGCAGTTTTCCCCGGGGTACAAGAATTCCGGCGCGGGGCAGTCTATGGACGTGACGGTCGGGTAGACCTCCACGGGTATCACCGATGAGACCGGATACTCGCCTTCGAACACCGTAACGCTTACGTCGTAAACGCCTTCCTTCAGTCCCTTCACCTTGGTGCCGTTCACCGACAGCGCCTTGGTATTCGACGAGACCAGCGTGTACTGCCGCGTCTCGTCGGGGCTGATTATCGCGGCTTCGTATCCCAGCGCCACTTCCGCGTGTTCGCTCACGGGCAGCGCGGGCTGCATCACGCTCACGAACGCAGGGTACAGTTTGGTCACCCGGGCGTAGGCGTTGGTGAGGGTCAATCTAAGGTCGAACTCCCCTTCCTGGCCCATGGTCAGCGCTCCGCTTACGGAGGAAGACACTGTCTGCCCGTCCTTAACGAGTTCCCACACGGCGCTGACATCCAGCAGGCTCTCGTACGTCACGCTCGCCGTAAAGCCCATGCCCGCGGGCACGTGGGGAGGACAGGCGACCTCTATATCGTAAATGCCCACGTCAAAAAACTCGCGCCCGGTATCCGAAGCGTACGCCTGCCCCGCGCTGTCCCTGTAGCCGTAAACGGTCGCGACGCTGTCGGAGAAAGCGTCGGGAGCCACATAGGTGACCCCTTCGGGGATGTACACCCAGCTCGCCGGGGCGCCCGAAAACGCCTCGGACTCGATCCTGACCGCGCTTTCGGGCAAAACGAGCCCGTCCGCCAGGGCAGTGAGCCCCAGCAGCGCAAGCAGCGTCATCAGCGCGGCGGCAAGCTTTTTCACGGCGTCTCCTTCAGGGTGCGATAATATGCCGGCACATGTGCCGGAACGGGTATAATTTTACATATATCATTTTATCATTCCGAAGCGCACCTTGTCAAACTCAAAATCCGCAGTTTCCGCTTGAAAAGCCGCATAAAATGCCGTATAATGGCATTCCCGCGTCAAAAATGCGGAAAAACAGATCCCAGGGAGGTCATCGGATGAGAACGACATCTTTCGGCATAGCCAATTACTGCGTGCCCTGCCGCGCGCACTGCCGCTACTGTCTGCTCTCCTCCTGCGGAAAAGCAAGCGGAGTCGGCGAAACGGAAGGAATGGAATTCGCCGGAAGGGTGCTTAAGGAACTGAACAAAACGCGTCCCGACATAAGCGCCTTTTACTATATCGGCTACTGCATGGATACTCCGCGCCTGGCGGAATACATCGCCTTCTGCGCAGAGCATCGCTGCCCCGGCGCCTCGTTCCTGCAGATGAACGGCTTCGGTTTCAGGGACGGCAGGGAACTGGACGCGCTTATGGAGTCCGTACGCGGCAGCGGAGTGGAACTCATAGACCTGACGTTTTACGGCACCGAAAAGTATCACGACCGGTTCGCGGGCAGGCAGGGGGATTTCGGCTTTTTGCTGCGCATGCTCGCTTCGGCGAACAGGGCGGGGCTCAGGGTGAACGTGAGCGTGCCGCTGATAAGGGAAAACCTGGCTCAGATGGAGGAGCTCCGCCGCATCCTGTCAAAATACGAGACCGGCAGCACCATGTATTTCCTGCCCCACAGCGAAGGCAGGGGGATAGCTTTAAAAGACCTGCGCATCACCCGCCGGGAATTTGAGGAGCTGCCCGAATTCGTCCGCAGTTCCTTCGTGCGCGCCAAACACCTCACGGAAGCGGAGTGGCTGTCGGGCGGCGGGATCGCAGATCCCGAAACGCGGGTGCCCACCCTGGTGCTCACCCCGGACAACTTCGCGCATTACAGCGGTATGACCGCCGAAGGCATACTGAAGGAACTGGAAGACATGGACGACCGCTTTCTCGCCCAAATGCCTTCCGCCCTGTCCCTTGCGGAGCGTTACGGCGACCCCGGCAATCAGCAGCTGTTCCGCCTGCGCGACCTGCTGCTCAAATGGCAGCAGATGTATATCGCCGAAACGGGCGGCGCCGTTTACGACATGAACGACGAATCTCACACCTTCACCCGGCACAGGTAAAAACGTACGCAAAAAGCGGCGGGACGCGTCCCGCCGCTTATATCGTTTTACCGTTTATCAGCCCACTCTGCTGCCGGGGGCGGTGTCTCCGTCCACGGTCAGGAGCTTAAGATCGCCCTTGTCGTCCTCGGCGCTCAGGAGCATGCCTTCCGACATTATGCCCTTCATCTTGCGGGGCGCCAGGTTGCTCACAAGTATCAGCGTCTTGTCCACGGTGTCCTCGGGCTTATACCACTTGGCTATGCCGCTTAAGACCGTGCGGGTGCCGCTGCCGTCGTTAAGGGTGAACTTTAACAGCTTGTCGCTGCCTTCCACCTTTTCGCAGGCCTCCACCTTTACGGCGATCAGCTTCACCTTGGCGAAGTCGTCGATGGTGATGGTGTCCTGCTTGGGCGCTTCGGGCTGGCTCGCGGCTTTCTGGGCGGCCTTTTCCGCCTCCATGGCTTCGATCTCTTTCTTTATATCCACCCTGGGGAACAGCGCGTCGCCCTTCTTGACCGTAGTGCCCGGCACAAGCCCACCGAACTTCTGCACGCTCTCCCAGGTCTTGAGCGCGTCGTCTTTGACACCCAGCTGCTCGTAGATCCTTACGGGCGTACGGGTCATAACGGGGCTGATATGCACCGCCACCGCCCTTACGCCTTCGCACAGCACGTACATGACGGTCTTCAGGCGCTCCCTGCCCTCTTCGGTCTTGCCCAGCACCCAGGGCTGGGTGATGTCGATGTAGCGGTTGAGCTCGCCTATGAACTTCCATATCTCGCCCAGCGCCAGGGAGAACTGCAGCGCGTTCATCTGCGTGTCCACCAGAGCCGGCAGCGCCTCGAACATGTCGATTATATGCCTGTCGTTTTCGTCGTACTCGCCGGGCGCGGGCACCTGTGCGCCGAAGTACTTCTCCACCATCGCCACCGTGCGGCTCACCAGGTTGCCCAGGTCGTTGCACAGGTCGGAGTTCATGCGCTGCAGCATGGCTTCGTTGGTGTAGTTGCCGTCGGAACCGAAGGGCATCTCCCTCATAAGGTAATACCTGAGCGCATCCGTGCCGTAGCGGCGCACTATGGGCTCGGGATATTCCACGTTGCCCTTGGACTTGCTCATCTTGTCCCCGCCGAACAGCAGCCAGCCGTGGCCGAACACCTGCTTGGGCAGGGGCAGGCCCAGGGCGTGGAGCATGATGGGCCAGTAAATGGTGTGGAAACGCACGATCTCCTTGCCCACCAGGTGGATGTCCGCCGGCCAGAACTTCTGATACAGCTCGTCATGGTCGGTGCCGTAGCCCAGGGCGCTTATGTAGTTGGACAGGGCGTCTATCCACACGTACACCACGTGGCCGAGATCGAAGTCCACAGGCACGCCCCACTTGAAGGCGGTGCGGCTCACGCACAGATCCTGCAGCCCGGGACGCAGGAAGTTATTGAGCATCTCGTTGGCACGGGACGGGGGCTGTATGAAGTCCGGATGGGTCTCGATATAGTCGATCAGCCAGTCCTGGTACTTGCTCATGCGGAAGAAGTAGCTTTCTTCCTTGGTAAGCTCCACGGGCCTGCCGCAGTCGGGGCATACCTTCTGGCCGTCCTTTTCCTTGAGCTGGGTCTGGGTCCAGAAGCTTTCGCAGGGAGTGCAGTAATAGCCTTCGTACGCGCTTTTGTATATGTCGCCCTGCTCATAGAAGCGGCGGAATATCTTCTGCACCGCCTTTATGTGCCTGTCGTCGGTGGTGCGGATGAAGTCGTCGTACTCGATGTCCATCAGCTTCCACAGCTCTTTGGTCTCGGCGACGATCTTGTCCACGTACTGCTGGGGAGTCACGCCCTTTTCGGCGGCCTTGCGCTCTATCTTCTGGCCGTGCTCGTCCGTGCCGGTGAGGAAATACGTCTCATAGCCCCTGAGCTTCTTGTAGCGGGTCATGGTGTCGGCAGCCACGGTGGTGTAGGTGTGGCCGATGTGCATATTGCCGGACGGGTAGTATATGGGGGTAGTTATATAGAATTTGGGCTTATCCATCGTTTTGCTCCTTATTTGTGCTCTTTGATCTTTCTTTTCCGGTCAAGTCTTCTGTCCAGGCACATTCGCGCCACCGAGTTGTATATGGTTATCACGGCCAGTATCACCAGCAGCCATTTGGTGATGTCGTTGTTTATGAACTCCATCGCGGTGTTTACCCTGTCTATACCGAAAAACACCAGGTACATGAGCGATATCACTATCGCCGCGTTCAGCGTAACGGTGTTCAGAAGCTTGACAGCCCTGCGTTTTTTCATGTCAGTCCTCCGCAAGGTCCTTAAGTATCAGCGCGTCGGAGATCTTTCGTCCGTCGTTGTAAGGCTGTGAGACGATGTCCCCCATGAACCACAGGCTTGCGGACTCGCCTCCGTCCAGGTTGTATGCCGCCTTGCAGCCCAAGCTCGCCATGAAGTTCGACAGGCCGCCGAGCGTCAGCCCCCTGGAAACGGACGTGCGTCCGTCCACGGTCACAAAGCAGTAATGTCCCGGCTCGAAATAGCCTATCGCGGTGCGGGGATTCCGGCCGATAACCGCGTCGGTCTGGTTGAACTTCTTAAGCGGCTGTCCGCTTTTGTCCAGCAGTTTGGGCCCGAAGGAAAACGCTAGGTATGCGCCCCTTTTGGCTATGTCCTTGCCGTTCCAGTCGTCGGAATAATAGGTCTCCATGGTGCCGTCCCAGTATATGGCGCAAGCGTCGAACGAGGAATGGGTGGAACGGTAAAGCTTGCCGTTTCTTACGACTATCCCGTATTTCCGCATGGTGCAGAAATCCCCGTTCACAGCCGCTACGGCGCCGGTCCTTTCCGCAATGCGCGCCAGCCATTCGTAATTGCCCTGGCTGAAGCTGTCCCCCGCGAATACGCCCTGCAGGCAGGTGATGTCCCTTACGTAAAAGTCCGTGACGTACACGGTGCTTTCCCAGGTACCGGAACTGCTATCCTCGGGCACCCTCTGCCTGGATACGGCGATGTTCAGGTATTTGCTTTTGTAGGTATATACGCCGTCTTCGGAGAAAGTGATCACTTCCCCGTCGGTAAACTTGCCTTCGTGGCGCAGGGCAAACACGCCTACCGGGTCCGGCGTGGGCACCGGAGTCGGCTCCTGATGCGCTGTCGGTTCCGGCACGGGAGTCGGTTCGTCCGTCGCGGCAGGCGCGGGTGTCACGTCCGCTTCGGGGACGGGAGAAACCGAATATGCCGTCTGCACGGGGCGCTCTATCACCACGTCTTCGCTGGCGAGCCTTGCGGGGCGCACGTGATGAAAGTACGCAAATACCAAAAGCGCCGCGCCTGCGATCAAAACATCCGCTATAAGCACCTGCCATAAAGGCCTGTGTTTTGAGCCAATCGACCTCACGAAAACTTTCTCCACAGATTTACAAAAACTGCCTTATATTATACAACATTCCGCCTTAAAAAGTCAATCCCGCGCAGATCCGCGGGATGCCGCCCCGCCGCGGCGCCGCCGGGGCTGCGGTTGACATGTTTTTGCCGCATATGTTACAATTGGCGGGCATTTTACCTGAAACGGAGGGGCACATGTTCCGTCGCATATCACTTTTCGCGCTGGCGCTGGTACTGGCGCTTAGCTGCACGGCTTTTGCCGAAGAAGAAGAGCGCGATATCCTCGAAGTGCATTTTCTGAATGTCGGGCGCAATGACGGCATCCTTATCATATGCGGCGGGGAAGTCGCCTTTATAGACGGCGGCTCATACAGCTGGGGCACAAAGTGCGCCGAATACATACAGTCCCGTGGAGTCACCGAGCTTAAATACTACATCGGCACCCACGCGCACACGGACCACGTGGCGGGCGCTCCCGCGATAATGGGAAAGCTCAAGAGCGGCGCCATACTGACCAATTACGACCTGGCCGTCTCTGCCATGCGGGACAATGCCCACACCAAGCAGGAACGGGATATCATCAACTCCACTCCTTATGTCAAGGTCAAAAAGGGAGACGAATTCATGCTCGGCGGCGCGGTGCTCACCTGCGTGGGTCCCGATAAGATAGTCCGCTGCGACAAGTATACCGAAGCCGCTGAAAACGACAACTCCCTGATATTCAGGCTGACTTTTTTTCAAAAAAGCTTTCTGTTCTGCTCCGACACAACCAACATGATACTGAAAGACCTGGTCAAGCAGGACAGCGAACTGCTCTGCTGCGACGTGCTTAAAAGCCCCCACCATAACGTCGGGCTGCACGATACGCTGTATAGCGTGCTGAAATGCAAATACTTTATCTTTTCCACCTCCAGCGATTACCCGCCCAAGTACGAACAGATAAACAAGGCGCGCCGCGCCGGAGCAAGGGTCATGATCACCTCCTACACCAACGCCGGCACCATCATTTTCAAAACCGACGGCGAAGAAATGACCTATGAGACCCAGTATAAGCTCGACAGCAGATGGAAACTCAACATAAGCAAAGTCACGCTTAAGGCAGGCAAGCACAAAAACTACACCAAGCAGATGCACCCGACACGCATGCTCGAGACGCTGTTCTACGAAAGCAGCGATCCTGCGGTCGCGTATCCCGACCCCGCCTCGGGCACCGTTTACGCGGTGGCTCCCGGCGAATGCGTGATAAGGGCCACCGCCTTCGACGGAAGCTATAGGGACATCAAGGTGACCGTCCTGCCCGCGAAATAAGCGGTGACGCAAAAAGAAAAAACCTCCGGAAACGGAGGTTTTTTTAAGCGGTAGACGAGACTCGGACTCGCGACCTCCACCTTGGCAAGGTGGCGCTCTACCAACTGAGCTACTACCGCGCAGAGCGGGTGATGGGAATCGAACCCACGTATCCAGCTTGGAAGGCTGGCGCTCTGCCATTGAGTTACACCCGCATGGAGCGGTAGACGAGACTCGGACTCGCGACCTCCACCTTGGCAAGGTGGCGCTCTACCAACTGAGCTACTACCGCATGACGTGACAGATATGATATCATAATCTGCCGCGTCTGTCAATCTTTATCCTGAAATTTACATTCCGAACGCCCGTGAGGGCCGTTTTTGTCAGGCCGTCCTGAATCTCAGCACGTTCCAGCTGGCCCTGGGCAGCCTTACGCAGCCGTCCTCCGTCGCGGGCTTGAGCTCCTCGGGAGCCACGTTGAAAGGCTTGTCCTCGGTGTTTACCGCCTTGAGGTCGCCGTTGGTCAGCACCGTATGCCCCGCGAACGTCGCTGTGTCGTACGCGCGCAGGTCCAGTTTCAGCAGGGCGTCCTCTTCGAGGTCGCGGTTCACGGCGAACACGGTCAGGTTGCCCTCGTCGTCCGTCACCGCCGCCGCGTCCACGGTGGGCACGTCGGTAAAGCTCTTGGTGGAGAAGGTCGGACTGGTGATCAGCGGCATGAGGCTGGTGCCCCGGCCGTACTTGGAGGCGTGCATCAGCGGATAGTATATGGTCTGCGCCCACGCGCCGCCGCCCGCCCGGGTCATAATGGGCGCGATCACGTTCACCAGCTGCGCCATGCAGGCGATCTTCACGGTGTCCGCGTTTTTGAGTATGGTTATCAGTATCAGGCCCACCAGCAGCGCGTCCTCAAAGTTGTAAACGTCCTGCAGCAGCGGCAGAGCGCTGCCCCAGGGCTGCTCTTTGTACAGCTTCTGGTCGTCCTGGTTGGAATGGTACCACACGTTCCACTCGTCCAGGGACAGGTTCACCGTGCGCTTGGTGTGCTTCTTGCCCTTGACCGCCCTGGAGATGCCCGCCACAGTCTTGATAAAGCCGTCCAGGTCCAGCGTGGAGGCCAGGAAGTCGTTGGTGTCGCCGGTGGGATTGCCGTAGTAGCGGTGAAGGCTCATGTAGTCCACCGTGTCGTAGCACTCGCTGAGCACCTTGTACTCCCAGTCCCCGAAGGTGGGCATATGGCTGTGGGAGGAGCCGCAGGCCACGGTCTCTATGGAGGGATCCACCCACTTCATTAGCTTGGACGCCTCGCAGGCGGTGCGGGCGTACTCCTGGGCGGTCTTGGCGCCCATCTGCCATGAGCCGTCCATCTCGTTGCCCAGGCACCAGAGCTTGATGTTCAGGGGATCATTGGCGCCGTTCTTTATGCGCATGTCGCTCAGGAAAGTGCCGGAGGGATGGTTGCAGTACTCCACCACTTCCTTGGCTTCCTTGGGGCCTCTCGTGCCCAGGTTCACCGCGTACATGGGCTTGGTGGCCGCTTTTTCGCACCAGCGCACGAACTCGCGCAGGCCGAAGGCGTTGCTTTCCGTGGTCTTCCAGGCCAGGTCCAGACGGGCGGGGCGGTTCTCTCCCACCGAGTCTTCCCAGTTGAAGCCGCTCACGAAGTTGCCGCCGGGATACCTTACGCAGCTGATGCCCAGCTTTTTGATCAGCTCGATAACGTCCTTCCTGAAGCCGTTTTCGTCTGCCCGGGGATGGCCGGGCTCGTATATGCCCGTATATACCGCCCTGCCCAGGTGCTCTATGAACGAGCCGTATATCCTTTCGTCGACCTTTGAGATCGCGAAGTCCCTGTCCAGAATAAGGCTTGCGTGTTTCATATGCTCTCCTCCGCTTTATTATTTGTCAAGTTCAAAGTAGCCGCGCAGTATTTCGCCCTGGGAAAAGTACAGTCCCCTGCCGTTGCCCACCAAACTGCCCATCATGGTGTAAGACGCATAGCTGCCCCTGCCCAGACCTGACACGCCGAGTTTGCTCCGCTTTAGCGTCTCAGGGTCCAGTTTGACCATTTCGGCGTTTTTGAAGTCATAGCACAGGAAAGCGTCTTCGGTGGCTGCCGTGAACAGCAGATCTTCGATCTCCGGCGTAATGACTTCCCCGGTCTCAAGGTCGACTATCACCGCCTGGTCTGCGTAGTACACCTGCGGATAGTACGCCGCCGCGTACCTGCCGTTTCCGGTCACCAGCAGTTCGGAGGGCTCGCGCATGAAATCAAAGGAGCCCAAGTCTGTTATCTGGCCGCCGTCCACGGAAATATGATGCAGCAGCATGTCCTGTGTCTTGTCTTCCCTGATCTCCGATTTCGGGATCAACACCAGAACGCTGTCGTCATCCAGCAGTCTTATTGCCTTGGAATTGCCAAAAAAGTAGTCAGTTTCCGCCCTTTTGTACTCGGGATAATACGTCTCCCCGGTGACAAGGTCGGTCACGCTGCCGTCGTCAGAGTTCAGAAGCCTGTCCCCGTTTATTGACGCGTACCTGTCTTCCGTAAAGCGGGCCTCGCCTGTCTCAAGGTCGATCAGCAGCATCGCGGACAGGTATGTCGCCTCCACCAGCGCCCAGCGGGAGCCCAGCTCCTTCGTCCTGGCGCCTATCGATATGATCATCGGGAAGCATTCGCTGACTTCGTCCAGGGTGGTAAAACGAGTTATCCCGCTGCGCCCGAAGTATGCGCCCGTGATCTCGTCGTACTTCTGCTTAAGCGCTTCCATCTGCTCTTTCTTCACGTTGGACCGCCGCGCGTACGCCGTCTGCACCGTGAAGTTCAGCTGCTCTATATCCTTCTCCCCGCTGAACCACACGGGGAAGCGCTTGCCCGACATGGTGTCCCAGAGGTACAGCTCGAACGCATTCATTATCAGCACGTTCCTGCCGTCGCCCGTGGCGGCGATGACGCGGGAATTGTCTGTGCTGAACACCTTGTCCTTCACGGACACGAAGCGCAGCTTGTCGGAACCGCCGCTGAGCAGTCCGCTGAAAAACCCGCCCGCCAGCGCGCCGGGCAGCAGCGCCAGCGCCAGCATGAGCGCGATAAACGTCTTGAGTTTGTTGTTCACGGCAAATACCTCCCGTCAGATACGCATTAGCGTTCCCCGTACACGAAGCTTATGAACGCCTCCCGGTTCATATTGTAGTCTACGTCGTAGAACATGCCGCCGTCGTCCCTGTAAGTGCCGTTCACGGGCAGGCGCATCTGCGTGATGCCGCCCGCGAAAAGCGCTTTTTCGCCCAGCGAGAGCAGTTCCAGCGTGCCCATATTGGTCCTGACGCTGCGCTTCACGGCTTTGAAAAAGCGGATGAGCGTGACAGGGTCAAAGCTCTTGAGCTTGCTCACGCAGGCGCTTACCACCTTCCTCTGGCGGTTGGTGCGGCCGTAATCGCTGTCGGTCTTCCTTATGCGGGCGTAACCCAGCGCCTGCATGCCGCTCAAAACATAGTCCCCGCCGCACGCCAGCTCGTTGGCGTAATAGGTCTTGAGCACCTCTTCCTGGCTCATTTTCCCCGCACGGTACTTTTTGAGCAGCTGCTCCTTCATGTTGGAGTTGATCTCGGCCGCCTCGTCGTCGCTGATGCCGCTTATGCGAACCCCGCCCAGGGAGTCGATTATCTCCGGGAAGCTGTCGTAGTCCACCGTCGCCCAGCGGGACAGGTCGAAACCGAAATTCCCGTTTACAGTGCGTATCAGCCCTTCCTCGCCCCCGTAGGCGTAGGCGGCGTTCAGGCGCCTTAAGCCGTTATGCCCCTCTATGTACACCCCGGTGTCCCTTTGCAGGGAGGTGAGCTTCACCCCGCCCTTGCCTATGGACAGGATCATCATGGTGTCGGAGCGGGAGGTGTTGTTGCCGTCCAGGTCCAGGCCGATCAAAAGCACGTGGACGCAGCCCGAGGGCAGCTTCTGCACGGCTCCGTAAGCGGTATGGCTCGCGAAAACGTTTGTCGGCATGATATACAGCCCGCCTCCCGCCAAAAGCGCCAGCACGAGCAGCAGCGCGATGAACCTGAGCAGGATATGCTTACTGTTCCGCTTATCCTGCTTTTTCTCCCGTTTCGGCGCGGTCGTCTTGGCCGGTTTTGCCTGTTTCTTAGCCGGTTTGGGCCGTGTTTTCGGTTTTCGCGGAGCCGCAATCTTGGCTTCCCCGCGCTTCTTGGGTCTGTCGTAATACATTTGACTTGGGCGGGGAACTTCCCCGCCCATTCACTGTTTATAATTTGCTGTTGTGTTTGACGAAGTCCACGATCTCGTCCACCTGGCCGAAGCACATGCAGATGACCGTGTCCGCGCCGCCGTAGTAGATGGCGATCCTTCCGGTGTCCGCGTCCGCCAGCGCCGCGCAGGGGAAGGTGACGTTGGGCACGTCGCCGATCTGCTCGTAGGGCATCTGGGGGGACAGCAGGTAGGGCTCGGTGCGGTAGATGACCTTCCAGGGCTGGTCCAGATCCAGCAGCGCCGCGCCGAAGTGGTACACGAAGCCGTTGCAGCTGGTGAGCACGCCGTGGTAGAACAGCAGCCAGCCTTCGTCCGTCTTGATCGGGATCGGACCCGCGCCCACCTTGGTGGACTGCCAGGAACCCCGGGTGCTCATCACGTGGCGGTGCTTGCCCCAATAGCACAGGTCGGGAGACTCGGAGTAGAATATGTCGCCGAAGGGAGTGTGCCCGTTGTCGGAGGGACGGGAGAGCATGGCGTAATTGCCGTTAATCTTCTCGGGGAACATCACGCCGTTGCGGTTAAAGGGAAGGAACGCGTTCTCCAGCTGGTAGTAGGTCCTGAAGTCCTCGGTCTTGGCCACGCCGATGGTGGGACCGTGATAGCAGTTGCACCAGGTGACGATGTACTCGCCGTCTATCTGGCAGCAGCGGGGATCGTAGCCGTAAATGAAGGGACCGACTTCCTTGGCGCGCTCGTTGAGCAGCACCCAGGGCTCGTGGTCGATGTTCCAGTTGAAGCCGTCCTTGGAGAAGGCGGAGTGGATGCGCATTTCCCTGCGTTTGTCGTCCACGCGGAACACGCCCGCGAACTCGCCCTTAAAGGGCACCACGGCGGAATTGAAGATGGAGTTGGAGCAGGGGATGGCGTTTCTCTGGACTATGGGGTTGTTTGAATACCTCCACAGCACGTCGCTGCAGCCCTGAGGCTTGTCCTGCCAGGGGATGTTGGGAAGGGAAGCGCCTATGATCTTGGCCATAACTGTTCCTCCGATTTTATATTTTTATCCTAATAGCTTGGCGATGAATTTGTCCAGCCAGTCGCCTTCGAACATCTCTATCATGCCCTTGTCGCAGGCGGCGGCCAGCTTGGGATTAATGGGCAGCGCGGCGGTGTTGTCCGTACCGGCAGCCTTGGCGGCCTCGCTTAAGCGGCTCTCGCCGTAGGGGTACAGCTTTTTGCCGCAGTCCGGGCAGGCGATGTAGCTCATGTTTTCCACCACGCCCAGTATCGGCACGTTCATCATCTCCGCCATGTTCACGGCCTTCTGCACCACCATGCCCACCAGCTCCTGGGGAGTGGTGACCACCACTATGCCGTCCACGGGCAGGCTCTGGAACACGGTCAGCGGCACGTCGCCCGTTCCGGGAGGCATGTCGATGAACATGATGTCGTTGTCGCCCCACACCACGTCCGTCCAGAACTGCTTTAAGGTGCCCGCGATAACGGGGCCGCGCCAGATGACGGGGTCCGTCTCGTTTTCAAGCAGCAGGTTCACGCTCATCACGCGGATGCCCGTGGCGGTCACTGCGGGGAACAGAGACTCCTCGTCGCTGTCCGCGGGTTTGGAGAACTTGAACATTTTGGGGATGGACGGGCCGGTAACGTCCGCGTCCATGATGGCGGTCTTATAGTCCATGCGCCGGGCCAGCGTTGCCAGCAGTCCGGTCACCAGGCTTTTGCCTACGCCGCCTTTGCCGCTCACCACGGCGATGACCTTTTTGACGGAAGAGCCGTCCTTCAGCTTTTCCTTGGGGATACCGCCCTCGCGGGAGGAGCAGTTCGCTCCGCAGGTAGAGCAGTCGTGGGTGCAGTTTTGTTCAGACATTTCTAAGCCTCCTGGCTGTGTAATAACGTTATTGTGTGAAACGGGGTCATTCCCCTATTATCACTTCGCCGAAAAACACGTGCTGGTTGTTTTCGCAGACCTGTGCGGCGTAGTCGGTGCCGCCGTCTTCGTCGTCTTCCTCCAATATCTCAAATACCGTTATGCTGCCGTCGCCCATCTGGCCCCAGTCGTTGGACCCGCAGCACAGGACATGCCCGTCCGCGGTCTCGGCCAGCCAAAACGCGTCGCCGAAAGCGATAGCCCTTACGCCCTCAATAAGCGTGACGGGCGTTTTGCCGTAATTTATGAGCACATCGTCCGCCACGGAAACGGCGGGAGCGCCGCTTTCGTCAAAACCGGTAAAGTAGCTGTACAGCGCACCCCATACGCAGAACCCGCCGTCCTGCGTCACCGCGCCGCCGGCGGTGGGCCCGCAGGCAGCGGCAAGCGCGTTTATGACGCCGTTTTGCGTCGGGGAAAATATCCATTCGTCCGTGTCCAGCCCCAAGCGGCCTTCCGTTCCGGAGGCGCCGAACACGTACAGGCGCCCGTCTTCGGAAACAATCATGCCCGTCTGTCCGCCCGCGGCCGCATACGCCGCGCCGTCCGCCAGCTTGCAGGGCGTCGGGGAGCCGGAAGGCAAATAGTCGGGGTTTCCAATGAACCACGCTTCGCCGTCCGTATTCAGGTACAGCGCGAAATCCGCCCCGCAGGCGGCGTCAAGGCAGTCGCCCAGCTCGAACCAGGTGCCGGACACAAAGTACCTGCCCTGCCCGCTTTCGTATATCAGCGTCAGGCTCTCCTCGCAGGCGCTTATCCGGGACACGTGCTCGGCCAAGAGCTTCATCTCTTCCGCGCGCCCGCTTGCTCCATCGAGCAGACCCATGGGGATATTTCCCCATATCCACACCTTGCCGTCCGCGTCCAGGCATAAAGAAAACTGCCGTCCGCAGGCGACGCTTACGGCATTTTCCATAAGCTTTACGGGAAGGGTGACCGCCGCCTGCCTTGACGCGGGGTCGCTTTCCCCCATGTGGTTGGAGCCCCATGCCCACAGGGTGCTTCCCTGAACATACAGCGCATGCGCGCCCCAGGCGGCAAGCGTGCCTTCGGCAAGCCCTGACAGGCTTATCAGGCAGAACAGCAGCGCCAGCAGTTTTTTCATCCGGCTCTTACGATCTCGATCAGCACGTCCACCATCTTTTCCATATCGGTGACGCAGGCGCACTCCAGCCTGCCGTGGGCGTTTATGCCGCCGGTGGACAGGTTGGGGCAGGGCAGTCCCCGGAAGGACAGCCTCGCGCCGTCGGTGCCCCCGCGGATGGGACGGGAGACGGGCTCCACGCCCACGCTCCTGAAGGCGGCTTCCGCCCGCGCCATTATGTCGGTACGGTCCCGTAATACCTCTATCATGTTGCGGTAACTTTCGCGGATCTCCACCTTGCACACGTCCCCGCCGTACTTAAAGTTGATCATATCGGCGGTCCTGCGCAGGTACTCTTCTTTCCGGGCGAGCTTGTCTGCGTCGTGATCCCTCAGTATGTAGAACAGCATGCAGTTTTCCGCGCTGCCCTTCATGCCCACCAGGTGGAAAAAGCCTTCCCGCCCCTCGGTGTGCTCGGGAGCTTCGTACTCGGGCACCAGGGAAGCGAAGTCCGCCGCCATGCGGCAGGCGTTCTTCATGCGGTTTTTCGCGCTGCCGGGATGGATGGCGAAGCCGGTAAAGCTGACCTTCGCGGAGGAAGCGTTGAAGTTCTCGTTTTCTATCTCGCCCAGTTCGCCGCCGTCCACGGTGTAGGCGAACTCGGCTCCGAAGCGCTCAAGGTCCAGGTCTTCCGCGCCGCCGCCCACTTCCTCGTCGGGAGTGAAGCAGATCTCCACCTCGCCGTGCTTTATCGAGGGGTCGTTAAGCAGGCGGATGCCCGCGGCCATTATCTCAGCCACGCCCGCCTTGTCGTCCGCGCCCAGTATGGTGGTGCCGTCGGTGGTTATGACGGTCTTGCCTGCCCACTTTTTCATCGCGGGGAACACTTCGGGACCCAGTTTTTCGCCGTTGCCAATCTCCAGCACGCCGCCGTCGTAGTTCTCGAATATCTTTTCGTGCATGGGCGCGCAGGGCTCGTTGCTCACCACGTCAAGGTGGGCGATCAGCCCGATATTGGGCTGACCTTCGCAGTTTCCGGGCACGCGGGCGTACACGTAGGCATGCCCGTCGCGGTATACGTCCTTAAATCCGTAAGCGATCAGGTCCTGCTCGATCACCTTCGCCATCTCTACCTGTGCGGGAGTGGTGGGCTTGCTTTCGCCGCCCTCGCCGGAAGCGGAAGGGACGTGTATGTATTTCCTGAACAGATCCAGTACCTGTGACATGCCTATCTCCTTTTCAGCGCTTTAATATCCCCTCTGCTGGAACAGGCAGCGCATCTTCTCATGGCTTTCCCCGGTAAGGTAGTCCACGTCGTCGGTGAGCCAGTCCATTATCTCGAGCTGACGGGTCTCCCAGGCGTCGGATGCCGCCTGGTCCTCGAGCGTGGGCGGCGTGTCCAGTTCCCTGACTATCTCGCAGTAGCCGAAAATGTATTTGTCCTGAGCGCAGCGGATGGTGAAATTGCTTTCCTTGCCGAAGGTGTCTCCGCCCCGGGCGTTAATGAGCGCCTCGTGCCTGCGGAAATACTCGTCCGCGCAGCCGTCCTTGAGCACCGTGGCGAACACGCGGCGGCGGATAAGGCTCTTGTCCTGCCTCTCCTCGCCTATGTCGTGGTACATCAGCCGGGTGTCCTCAGGGTACGCGACCACGTCCAGATACAGGCCGATCTCCCGGGAATAGGCGTCCATTATGTCCTTAAGTCCCTTTTCGCCCGCGCTCTGGGCATAGAAGTACACCCTGTCTTCCACGCTCCACACGGAGCAGTTATTGAGCCCCAGTTCCTCGCACTTCTCGTCTATATACGGGGCTGCCGCCCAGATCACGTTCTCGAACGTCTTTTTCTGGTCGGGTTTTATCTTCAAAAATGCGCTTTCACGCTTCATTGCAGCCTACTTTCTGCGGCCCGCTCCGCCGCCGCTGGTGCGTCCGCCGCCGCCCGAAGCTCCACCGAAAGAGGACGGACGGGAGGAAGACGAGCTCCTGTAAGAAGAAGATGAGGAAGAGGAACGCGATGAATATGAACGGGAAGACGAGCTCCTGGACGAGGACGAGGAGGACATGCTCCTGCCCAGGCTGCCCAGGAATCCGCCCAGTATCCCGGAACCCGAGGACGGCCTGCCGTAGGTTTGGCCCGGGGTGTGGTAATATCCGCTCCTGAAGGCCGTGGGACGGCGGCGCGGCGGCTGCGGCGCCACCACTATCGGAGGCACCGGCGGCGCGGGCGGCGTCACGATCACGGGACGGTCGGGCGCGGCGGCCCTCTTTTTCTTTTTCAGGCTGGAAACGATAATCACTATCACGACGATGATGATTATGATCCAGAACCAGCTTATGCCGCCGCTCTTCTTTTCTGCCCTCTGGGCGGTAAAGCCGCTGTCCTGGCCGCCCAGCAGGCCCGATTCCTCGATCGCCGAGTAGCTGAGATATGCCAGGTTCAGCCCGTAATAGTCCCTCACGTGCTCGAACATTTCCCGGAAGACCTTCCGGGTGCCGTCGGAATACCTGCCCCGGGCAAAGTCCGGCTCCAGGTATTTTTCAAGATAGTCCCCTATCTCGCCGGGATCGATTATGGCGTTGGTGCCGCTGCCCTGGCTAAGCCAGTAGTCACCGTCGTCGGGGTTGCGGGCTATGACCATCAGCAGCAGAAAGCCGTTGTCCCTCTTTTTGTCGCCCACGCCCCAGGTGTTGAACAGCCTGTCCGCGTACATGTCGGTGGTCAGGCTGCCCGTGGAGCGCACGGTGGCGACGACTATCTGGCTGCCGGTCGCTTTTTCGAGGTTTTTGTTGTTAAAGTATATCTCCGCCTTGGCTTCGTATTCCAGCACGTCCGCCGCGTCATTATAGTAAAAATCCTTGCTCTTTTCCAGCAGGGATGAGGCGAGCGCCCAGGAACACATGAGAAGCGCCAGCGCAAGACATACGCTCAGCAGTTTTTTCATTTCATACCTCCGTTTAGCCATATGACACGTGTTTCGTTCGTTTGCGCCGCTTTGGCGCGCCTGCAGGTCTATTTTCTCCTGCCCGCGCCGCCGCCACTGGTGCGGCCTCCGCCGCCCCGGGCTCCGCCGAAGCCGCCCGAACCGCGGGACGACCCGCCGTGGCTGCCGCTTCCGGAGTGGAGCAGCACGTCCAGCAGTATCTCGAAAATGCACCGCAAAAGCACGATCAGCACCCGGCCGAAGCCGTACCAGAACACTTCCCAGTGGCCGCTCCGGGCGATGGCGAGCAGCGCCGCCGTAACGCCCATAAGGGCGCACAGCGCGATCATCAGCGCCCTGACGGCGGGATCCAGCAGCCCAAACAGCAGGCACGCGACCGCAACGGCGCCCACCAGATATATCGCCTTGAGCAGCTTGTCTTTCTTTGGTGCCGGCGCGGGCGCGGTCTCTATCTCCGAAACGGTCAGTTCCTCCGGAGCTTCATCTGGCTTTTGCGGGCTCAAAGCGGCCGCCGCGTTCACGGGTCCGGCCTGTTTATACTCCTCCCGGTCTGCGGGATCATCCATATACGTTCCTTCGCGCATTTTCGGTAACGGTCAGTTGTTTTTTGCCTTGCCCGGACGCCTTACTTGGAAGGCACGTCCTTTATGCCCCAGATCAGCGCCATCAGCCTGCCGGGGATGTCATTGCGGGCGGAATTGAATTTGTCCGCCTTCTCCCAGTAGGCGTTGGAGGTGATGGTCTTGCTGTAGCTGGTCAGGTTGTCCATATATCTTTTGGCCGAGGAATCGTCCCGCAGATAGGCGGTGTACAGTTCCGTGGCCTTTGCGTAGAGTTCGTCGTACAGCGTGACTTTTTCGGTCTCATCGGCGTCGCGGATCTGCTTTATCAGCTTTTCCAGCTCGTCCGCCTTGGCGCTCTCGCCCCCCGCCTTGACCATGTTCAGTATCTGCTGGGCGGAATCCACGGAGCGTTCCACGTAATAGCCTACCGAGTCATCACGGTACTCGGTGGTGACCGAAGAATTGTATTTCAAATCCTTGACCGCGCTGTTTCTCAGAGCCCTGAGTTTGATGGGCCCGATCACCAGCAGCGACAGAGCGATCGCCGCGGCCAACACTCTGCGGGCAAGGGTGGTGTTTTCAGTCAAAGCAGTCTTTTCCTTAGGGGTCTCCTCCTGCTGAGGAGCTTTCTGATACGCAGTCTGGCTCATATCTTATCCTTCTCGCGCCGGTCGCGCGCGGCAAGTCGGTGAAAGGTTCTCTTACCGCCAAGGGGCGGGAAACATCCCGCCCCGCGGCATTAAAGCGTATTATCAGCCTTTGAACTCGAGCAGCTTCGCCTTGAGCTCGTTCTCGATGTTCTTGAGCTGCTCCTCGGCGGCGCGGCGGGCTTCCTTGCCCTCGGTCTGGATCTTCAGCACTTCGTCCATGGTGTCGATCAACTGCTGGTTGGTGTAGTTCAGGGTCTCGATGTCGATGATGCCCCTCTCGGCGGCCTTGGCGGTCTCGACGGTGGCCATGTGCAGGGCGTCGGCGTTCTTCTTGAGCAGTTCGTTGGTCAGGTTGGTGACCGCCTGCTGGGCCTCCATGGCCTGCTGGCTGTGCTCAATGCCCAGCGCCATCACCATCTGGCTCTTCCACACGGGGATGGTGTTCACCACGGTGGACTGGATCTTCTCCACCATCACGGTGTCGGAGGACTGGATCAGGCGGATCTGGGGCGCCATCTGGATGGATATGTTGCGGGTGAGCTCCAGGTCGTAGAGTTTCTTCTCAAAGCGGTCGGCCTTGTCGTTCAGGTCCTTGGCGGCCTGGGCGTCCTCGGGCAGGTTGGTGCGCTGCGCCAGCGCCACGGCCTCGGCGATCTCGCCGTTGCGGAACGCTTCCAACTTCTTCTTGCCCATGGCGATGTACACGGTCAGAGTCTTGAAGTAGGCCTGGTTCTCGTCGTACAGCTCGTCCAGCAGCACGATGTCGTTGAGCAGGGTGATCTTATGGGAATTCAGGGCCTTTACGATCTCGTCCACGTTAACGGTGGCTTCCTCGTAGCGGGTCTTGAGCAGCTGGATCTTGCTGGCCTTTTTCTTGAACCAGGAGAAGAAGCCCTTCTTGGTCTCTTCGGTGGTGAAGCCCTTGAGCTCGAGCACCAGCTTGGAGATCATGTCGCCCACTTCGCCCAGGTCCTTGGCCTTTACGCGGGACAGCGCGGTGTCGGAGAAACGGCTTAAGTCGCCCTGGATCTCGCTGCCGAAGGCGAATACGTCCGCGGTCTCCTTGATGTCGGTCTTCTCGACGTCACGGATGGCGGTGTAGATGGCGCGGCGCTCTTTCTCCTGCTTTTCCGCGTCCTGGTTGGTATCGATCTCAACGTCGATGGACTTAAGCGCGGCCTCAAACTCGGGCACGATGGCGGTGGCTGCGGAGTAATTCTCTTCGCTCATGGTAATATCTCTCCTTCTATCATTGTATGCATGTGTTGGTATATTTGAAAGCCGGGCTTATAGCCTTAAGCTGTCCAAACCTCGTTATGCCGGGCGGCGCTTAGTGTCCGCCCATCACCTGGCCCCTGGCCTGCTGTTCCATCTCGGTCTCGGTCTTAAGACCCGTGGCGATCTGCTCGAGCTGCTTGATGGGATCGGCAGTGGGCGACACTTTCGTCCTCAGGCCGTCGGTGGAGAGCATGAGCTTCATGGTGTCCACGCTGGCCTTGATCTCCACCGCCTCGTTGCGGTACAGCTTGTCCTGGAACTTCTCGAAGGAGCCCGCCACCATGCTTAAGCAGTCCTCTATGCGCCTGCGGCTCTCAGCGGCGTTTTCGCCCTTGCCGGAAAGCGCGAAGCCTTTGTAGTAGCTGAGCAGTGTGTCCAGGGTGGGAGTGTAGTAGCTGAAGAAGGTGTACGCGTCGCTGCGGTCGCCCTTGTCCTTTATCACTTCGTCTATCACGTTCTCGCCCGCGTCGGCGATGCGGCGTATGGAGGAGGCGACCTTTTCGTCCTTGGCTTCCTCGGCGGCGGTGCGGAACTTTTTGAAGGTGGCGCGGGCGGCCTTGATCTGGTCGTCCAGCTCCTTGTCGCCGGTGAAGATCTCTTCCTCGACGGTCACGTCCCTGCCGGGGAAGGCGGCTTTCAGGGCGAAGAACGCGCCCACGGTAATCGCCGCGGTCAGCAGGCACGCCCACAGGCGGTATATGGGAAGGATGAGGCTGAAAAGCACCACTGCTATCGCCGCGCCGAAATACGGCAGCGCGCTGTTTATATGTACCGTCTTGATCTGTCTCATGCTTCCTCCGTCAAATGTTTATGTCCAGCGACACGGGGCAGTGGTCGCTGCCGAATATGTCCGTGTGTATTCTGGCCTCTTTAAGGCAGGGTCTAAGGCTGTCCGAAACGATGAAATAGTCGATGCGCCAGCCCGCGTTCCGGTCCCGGGCGCGCATGCGGTAGCTCCACCAGCTGTAGGCGCCCTCTTTGTCCGGATAGAAGTGGCGGAAGGTGTCGGTGAAGCCGCTGGCGAGCAGCCGCGTCATCTTCTCCCGCTCCTGATCGGTAAAACCGGGGTTTTCGTGGTTGGTCTGGGGATTCTTAAGGTCTATCTCCTCGTGCGCCACGTTTAGGTCCCCGCACAGCACCACGGGCTTGGTCTCTTCCAGCCGCTTCAGGTACTTGAGGAACGCGTCCTCCCACCGCATCCGGTAGTCCAGCCGCCTTAAGCCGTCCTGGGAATTGGGGGTGTAGCAGCACACCAGGAAGAACTTTTCGAACTCGCAGGCGATCACGCGGCCTTCGTGGTCGAACTCGTCTTCTCCTATCCCGTTTTTCACGCTGAGAGGCGGCGTCCTGGTCAGCACCGCGGTGCCGGAATAACCGGGCTTTTCGGCGGAGTTGATGTACGCCTGATACCCATCAAGAGGGTTGACGAACTGTTCGGGCTTGAGCTTTATCTCCTGCAGGCACACGCAGTCCGCGTCAAGCGCGGCAACGCTTTCGCCGAAGCCCTTCTCGGCGCACGCCCTCAGTCCGTTCACGTTCCACGAAACCAGCCGCATCCAAACACCTTTTCCAGTTTAATCCACTCTTAATTATAACACCCTTTTTCCCGTATTGCAAGTGGAAAAAGGGTGTTATTCGTATGCCTTATCCGGTTTTCGCGGGCTAACGTCCCGCCTTCCTGTCCCCGACGTTCATGCAGAAGCCCAGCACGGTGCCCACTACGCCTCCCGCCACGTGGGTGAGCTGGGACACGTTGTCCTTTATGAACAGCCCGGTGTACAGCTGCTGGCCTATGTATATGGCCGCCACCAGCAGGAAAGTCAGGGGTATCTCGCCCCGGCTGCCCTGGGTTATGGAAGACAAAAGTATGAACGCGAACACTATGCCGCTGGCGCCCAGCAGCCTGACGCCCGGGAACAGGAAAAAGCTCAGCACTCCCGTCACCAGCGCGGTGGCCAGCATCACGGTTATCAGCCGCCCGGTGCCGTACTTTTCCTCCAGCATGGGCCCCAGTATCAGGAAATACATCATATTGCCCAGCAGATGGTCCCAGTCCGCGTGGCCGAACACGTGGGTCACGAACCTGAGCCAGGTCAGGGGACTTAAAAGGCTTGCGGGGTAGACGCTGAACAGCAGTATGTTGGTCCTGCCGTGAGTGAGCAGGTCCAGGCCCATCGCCGCCAGGCATATGGCCGCGAAGCCCAGCACCGCCGGGGAATTCAGGGTTATCCTTAATCTGAGTTTTGACATAAGCGCGTCCTTTTCACCGGCCGCCGCCGGGGGAGTTCTTTAGTCCGCACACTGTTCAGGCGGGACGTGAATGCGGCTTTTCAGGCCTTGAGCGCGGTCCCGGGCGCTTTTTCCCCGCTGCCCGGCAGGCAGAACAGGCTCGTCAGCGCCATGCTTAAGCAGCACACCCCCATGCCCGCCTTCAGGCTGACCGCCGCCTCCAGCGCGCCTATTATGGGGGAGGACACGGACTGGCCGACGTACAGCGAGAGCATGAGCGCCGTGGTGCACGTGAGCGGCTGGGAAGGGATGCGCTCGCAGGCGAGGCTCAGCACGCAAGGCAGAAGCGCCCCGAACAGGAAGCCGGACACCAGTATGCAGGAGCTCAGCCACTCGGGGAATAATATGCCCGCCAGCGTCGCGGCCCCCGCGGCAAACCCGGCCGCGCGCACGTAGGTCTCGGTCTTAAGGGGCAGAAACGGGATCACGATACGGGAGCACATGAGCCCTATGAACATGAAGGACATGGGCGGCACGGCTAAGCGGGCGGCGGTGTACACTTCCGAAAAGCGGTTTATCCAGGTGTTGAGTCCCGACAGGAACACGCCGTGGAAAAACGCCGCAGCCATATAGTTCCAGAGTTTCGCCTGCTTTACCGCCTTAAGCGATGCCGATGCGCGGGGCGCGTCCGCCTCCCTGTCCGCCCTGCCCGGGCGCAGCAGCAGTCCCGCTATGACCAGCGCGCAGGCCAAAACCGCGGGGAACAGGTACACGTCCCTCCACGCGAGCCCGCGTTTCATCAGCGCTTCGAACAGCACGGGCGCAGCCGCGCTTGTGATGCCGTAGGCGGTGTGCAGGAAGCACATCATGCGGATACGGAGCTTTCCCTCGTAAAGCTGCGCCATGCACGCGGACAGAAGCGTGTCCATCATGCCCATGCCAAAGCCCAGCACGCCCCATACGGCTATGAACGCCATGAGGCCCGAAGCGAGCTTAAGGCAGAACGCGGCGGCGCCGCACAGCGCCAAAGACAGAAGCAGCGCCGTCCACTTGGGTATCCTGTGGCTCAGCACGAAGGCGATAAAAAGCGCCGCTATGCCGCCCAGGAAGGCGGCGGAGTTGGGCAGCCCCTGGTCCGAGGAGGTCAGGCCGAACGCGTCGATTATGCTGGATAAAAGTATGCCCTGCAGGGCGAACAGCGTGGACAGAAACACCATGCCCAGCAGCAGGAACGCCGTGAGAAGGCGCCGGTTTTTCATGTATATGCTCCCCTATATCCCGGATCAGGTATATTTTCCGTAGGTGCGGGCGGTCTCGATCATGGCGAATATGTTTGCGTCGGGGGTGTCCCTGCCGCACTGGTCGCCGGTGGAAAGGATGAACCTGCCGCCCTCCGCGGCGTCGTCTATCGCCCTGCGGCAGGCGTCCTTTACGTCGCTTACGCTGCCCCTGAGCATGACGTCGGTGGTGTGCAGGTTGCCCTTGAGCACCAGGCGGTCCCCGTACAGGCGCTTGATCTCCCTTAAGTCGCAGTTGCCCATGGGCGGGATCTCAAGCGGGTCTATGACCGTGAGCTGCGTTTCCTCGTAGCATATCTTTACCAGCTCTTTTTCCGGACCGCAGGAGTGCACGTAGGAGTGGATGCCGTGCTTAAAACACAGTTCCGCCATGGTCTTTACCACGGGCAGCCCCATGCGCCTGAACATTTCCGGGGTCTGGTACACCAGCGTGCCTGAGCCGCCGGTGCAGATGAAGTCCGGCTTCGTCTCAAGGCTCATCAGTTTGTCAAAGCGGATGATGGACTTTCTTAAATATTCCCGGCTCGCCTCGATAAACGGCTCCGGATCGTCGTAATATTCGTAGACCTGCTCGGTATTCGTCACGAAAGTGGACCTTCCGCACCACACGCCCACCACGCCGTGGTCGCCCATCTCGTGCCTGGCGAGTTTGAGCAGTTCCTCGCCCTCTATGCCCTCGTAGGGATTCTGGCTCACCACGGGCTCGAAATGGGAGGGTATAAAGTCGGCGCCCACCCGGGCGAGGTCTATGTCCCTGACGGGGGGATTGTCCCTGAAATACACGTTGGCCTGCTTTTCCCAGAACACCTTGCCGTTCGCCGTGCGGTATTTCCGGGTCACTATCCTGTCCTCGTTTTTAAGGACCACCGCTTCCCTTACTTCCCGGTCTATCTCGCCCAGCTCTTCGAACAGTATCTTGGCGTAGCCGTCCATGAAGGAATCGAAGCCGAAATACTTGACGCAGTCGATATACGCCTTCCACTGGGGTATCTTCTGGTACAGGTAGATGTCCCAGAAAGGCAGTCCCGTCAGGCGGGCGGGTATCATGTTGGACACGTCGGGGCTGACGGGCACGCAGTCGGGTATCCCGCCTTTCATAACCGTGAGCAGCCGTTCTCTCGAAGTCATTTTCTCCTCGTTACTTCTGGCCGCGCGGGCGGCTTTCCTGTCACCTGTACAGGTTCACTATGCTGCCCAGGCGGCTCGCCTGGCGCAGTCCCTGGCCTATGGCGTTGAACTTCCATTCGCCGTCCTGGCGGTAGATCTCGCCCATTATCATGCCCGTCATACCGGAATAGTCGTCCGCCAGGCTGAAACGGCAGATCTCTTCGCCGCTGTCCATGTCCTGCAGGCGGATGAACGCGTTTTTGATCATGCCGAAGTGCTGCTCACGCACGTTGGCGTTGTATATGTTCACCGCGAACACCAGCCGCTCCACGTTTTCGGGCACACGGCTCAAGTCCACCGTTATCTGCTCGTCGTCGCCCTCGCCTTCGCCGGTCAGGTTGTCCCCCCGGTGCACGATCGCGCCAGAGGCGTCAGTAAGGTTGTTGAAATAAACCGCCGTCCGGCTCAGCTCGTCGCTTATCACCTTGCCGTCCGCTCCCAGCAGTATGCATGAACAGTCGTAGTCTATGGGCGCCGGCTTCCCTATGAACAGGTTTTTAAGAAAGCTTCCCGTCTGCTCCGCCGCGTCCCAGCCCAGGCCCACCAGTATCTTTTTAAGGCCCTTATCGGCGGTAAGGCCGATTTTCTGCCCTTTGATAAGATTTACGCTCATGTTTTCTCCTTTCGGACCCGCCGCGCCGGGGCCGTCAAGTGTTTATAGCTCAGAAGGCGCCTTTACCCGTCAGGACCAGAAGATCCACAGGTACAGATAGCCCGTCATAACGGCGGTAAAGGTGTAGGGGATGCCAATGCGCATGAAGTCGCCGAAGGAGACCTTGTGGCCTTCCCTTTTCAGCAGTCCAACCGCGGCGATGTTGGCGGACGCGCCGATGGGCGTGATGTTGCCGCCCAGGGTGGCGCCGGTCAACAGTCCGAAGTACAGCAGGTACGGCTGTATACCCAGCGTGGAGGTCACCGCGGCCAGTACGGGCAGCATGGTGGCTACGTAGGGGATGTTGTCAACGAACGCCGAAATCAGCACCGAGCCCCAGACCACTATGGTGTAGAGCAAAAACACGTTGTTCCCGCCGTATTTGACTATCAGCCCGGCAAAGTCGTCTATTATGCCCACGGTGCCCAGACCGCCTATGACTATGAACAGGCCCAGCAGCAGCGCCAGCGTCTCGAAGTCCAGGTGCTTGACAGCATTTGCCGCGCCGTCCGCCTTCCCGGAGCGGATGATGTCGAATATGACCGTGACCACCGCCAGCGAGCAGCATATGATGCCGTTGATCACTTCGGGCGTGCCGGGTATGAAGGACGCGGTTATGAGCGCCAGCACCATCAGCAGCAGCATGTACGTGGGCAGGTAGTCCCTGACCGGCGTCTTTTCGGAGGAGGAGACCGGCTCTTTGTCCTTCCTGAACAGGATCATCATCACGGGCACGGTGGCCAGGGCGCCCAGCTCAACGGCAAAGAATATGCCCGGACGGCCCTTCATCCAGAAGAAGTCCATGAAGTTCATGCCCGCGTAGTCGCCCAGCATTATGGACGTGGTGTCGCCCACCAGTGTGGCGGCGCCCTGCAGGTTCGAGGACACCGCGATGGAAAGGATCATCCCCACCGGGTTGAGCTTAAGCTTTTTGCAGATGGCCAGTCCCACGGGCGCGACTATCAGCACCGTGGCCACGTTGTCTATGAACGCGGAGATCGCGCCGGAAAACAGCGACATCAGTATGGTCACCCACATGACGTTTTTGGATTTGCCCAGAAGTATCTCCGCCAGGCGGTTGGGCATCTGGGACGAAATGAAATAATCGACGATTATCATGGTGCCCGTTATCATCATCAGCACGTTCCAGTTGATGGTGGAAAGCAGGCGCTTTACGGGCAGTATGCCCGAAATCAGAAAGATGACCGCCAGCGTCAGGGCGTAAGCCGGACGGTATTTGGGCTTGGCGATCATTAGCACGTACATCAGAACGAACAGTATCAGAGCGAGTGTTTTCACGCGTTTCCTCCGTTTTCGCCCGGGGCGCCGGGCGTATGTGCCTTAGCGGCCGGATCTGTTTTTGCCTCGCGCTCATAAATGCGCGAAAGCGGGGACTGCCGAACGTCCCCTTTTTACATTCTACCGTCACGGACGCAAAAAGTCAAGTTTGCGTCCGCCTCACCAGGCCGTTTCCAGCGGAATGAACCCGCCGTCGTATTCCCCTTTACCAAGCCTTGCGCGCACTTCCCCGTCCACTTTCAGAACGTAGCCTTCGCGGGCGGAAAACTCCGCATCCAGCGTGTGCCCCAGCAGCTTTATGCCCTTCAGGCTGAAGGATCCGAGCCCCGCGTTCACGGGCCTGAAGCGGAACCCGCCCTCACAGGGCTGTATGCCCGCTATGTGCCTGACCACCAGGTCGATGTAATACGAATGGCTGTAGTCCGCCTCGTCGCTCAGCGGCTCCCCCGTTTCGGCGTCGTAAAACTCCACGAGATACGGCTGGTCCGGGTCCCCGCCCCGGAAGTGCTGCAGGGTGTATTGCTTAAATACCCCACCGAACATCAGGTCGAACTTATGCCCGTGCTTTTTGCTTTGGGCCGCCGCCGCGTCCAGCGCGATGCAGGTGGTGTACGGCCAGGACGGGCCGTTCCACATGCAGCCGTCCCTGCCCTTGAAAAAGTCCCCTTTCCAACCGCCGCAGGGAGAATACACGGGGCAGTCTTTGGCGGTGGAGGCAAAGCCGCTGCCCGTCAGGAAGCTGTCCGGGCTGAACAGCCAATACAGCTGGATCAGGTGCCTTTCGTCCGTGATGTCCGCCCAGAGGGGGTACACGGACACGATGTGCTTTACCCGGGCCTTCTCGTCCGTCTGGTAGTGAAGGTCGTAAAAGCAGCCATCCCCGCTGTCCCACATCTTATCAAGGATCTGCGCCCTGATGTCCTCCGCGATACCGGAAAACTCCGCGGCGTCCCCGTCCCCCGCCTTTTCGCACAGGCTCTTGAGCCCCAGGCAGTTCAAATACATGTACACGCTGGAGTCTACCCGCTTAAGCGGAGTATAGCCCTCTTTCGTACCCTTCACCTTGTCGGGATAGCCGGAAAAATACCAGTAGCCGGGCTGGTATTCCTTGCCCGTCAGCTGGTGGGTATAGCACACCTGCAGGCTGTCGTTCTCCCCCTTGTGGCGGCTGAACACGCTAAGCGTGTCCCGCTTGAAGGCGGGCAGGACTTCCCTTATGAACTCCATGTCTCCGTAGACCAGGTGGTAATTGTACAGCGCCCAAGCGGCGTAATTCGTATACTCCTTGCCCTTCCCGTCCGCCGCGCACACGGAGAACGCGCCGTACTCGTTCACGCTGTCCGCGAGCGACAAAAACGCCTGGCGGCAGTCCTCCCGCTTGTCCAGCCACATAAGGTCCTTAAGCGCGTGGGGCACCGACAGGGGGATGAGCCTTGAAAACTCCCAGCCCCTGGGGGCATTGGGGATCTTGGCGTCCCTGTGGCTCCTGCCCTCGTACAGCGTCTGATGCTTAAGATAACCCGCGTCCGGCTTCGCCATGTTCGAGCGCAGTATGTACATCCTGTAGTAAAAGCAGCGCTGTATGAAGGGGTCGGAGCACTCGAATACGGGCAGGCCCTCGTACCACCCGGTCTGGGAAGCCACCGCCTTTGAATACGCCTCTTCCGCCGGAAGGGCGAACACGTCCTCCAGCCGGCGCGCCAGTTTTTCTTCCTCACCGACCACCCCCACGGCGGCGGCGAAAAGGAACTGCTGCTTCTCCCCGGGTTTCAGCGCGTATTCCCATCCCGGAAACCCTTTGTCCGCCCGGCCGGCCATTATCACATCAAGCCCGTGGGTGCAGGCGGGAAAACGGTATATCTTCCCCTGTTCCGGCCCGCCGGCGAACATAAGCTCCAGCACAACGGGCCGGTCGGACATGTTTTCCCACGTCTGCAGTGACAGGGCGACGTCGTCCCGGGAGATGGTCTTTTTTTCGCTTAAGCGCACGCCGGCGCCTTCGTACGCGAATTCTCCCTCCCAGGGCCGCCACAGGCAGTCGGCGGAGGGCATGTCCCAGTCGATGCTGCCCCGGATGCCTACCGTGAACAGCAGCGGGAAGTTCATTTTGTGGATAAAGTCTATGCAGCCCATGAACCCGGGCACGCGCATCAGGGCGTCCGCCCACAGGCGTTCCCCCGCGGGCCCGAACAGCACCAGGTCCGGCCGCTTGCGCAGGTATCGGTTCTTTATTTCCAGTTCCCTTATGCCCTTGGTCATTTTTACTGCCCCCGGATCGCGTTTATGCCTCTATTTTACGGGCTCGGGCGCTTTGTGTCAACAAACCGATATTTCTTGACAATCCACCCCCGCAGAGGATAGAATACCCCGTGCGGAGACCTCATTATTTCATTGGAGGAAGCTTATGCCGAAGATCACATTCATGGGCGCGGGTTCCACCGTGTTCGCCAAAAACGTGCTGGGCGACAGCCTGCTCACCCCCTCCCTCGCCCACTCCGACATCGCGCTGTACGACATCGACGCCAAGCGCCTGGAGGAAAGCGAAAACATGCTCAAAGCCATAAACAACTGGCTGGGCAATCCCGCAACGATCAGGACCTATCTGGGCGTCGAAAACCGCAAGGCGGCCCTGGAAGGCGCGGATTTCGCCGTGAACGCCATACAGGTGGGCGGCTACGAACCCTGCACCGTCACGGACTTCGAGATCCCCAAGAAGTTCGGCCTCAAGCAGACCATCGCCGACACCCTGGGCATAGGCGGCATATTCAGGGCGTTAAGGACCATTCCCGTGATGCGGGACTTCGCCCGCGACATGGAGGAAGTCGCCCCGAACGTGCTGTTTCTGAACTACACCAACCCCATGGCCATGTTAAGCGGCTACATGCAGCGCTACACGGGCGTACAGACCGTGGGCCTGTGCCACAGCGTGCAGTCCTGCGCTCCCGGGCTGCTGGGCGAACTTGGCATGGAGTATGACGACACCATAAAGACCAAGATCGCCGGCATAAACCACCAGGCCTGGCTGCTGGAGATAGAAAAAGACGGCGTGGACCTGTACCCCGAGATCAAGCGCCGCGCCCTGGAAAAGAATAAGGAAAAGCACTCCGACATGGTCCGCCTGGAGCTCATGCGCCGCTTCGGCTACTATGTGACCGAGTCCTCCGAACACTCCAGCGAGTACACTCCCTGGTTCATAAAGGACAAGTATCCCCAGAACATCGAAAAATTCAACATCCCCCTGGACGAGTACCCCAGGCGCTGTGTGAACCAGATCGCCAAGTGGGAAAAACAGCGCGAGGAGCTGGTGACCAAGGACGTGCTCGAGCACACCCGCACTAAGGAATATGCCAGTTACATAATGGACGCGGTGGTCACCAACAAGCCCTACAAGATCGGCGGCAACGTGCTGAACACCGGCCTTATCACCAACCTGCCCCGCAACGCCTGCGTGGAAGTGCCCTGCATGGTGGACGCAAGCGGCGTCACTCCCACCTTCGTGGGCGACCTGCCCGAGCAGTGCGCGGCGCTGAACCGCAGCAACATAAACGTGCAGCTGCTGACCATCGAGGCGGCGGTGACCCATAAAAAGGATTATATCTACCAGGCCGCGCTGATGGATCCCCACACCTCCAGCGAACTGGACATGGACGACACGGTAAAGCTGTGCGACGCCCTGATCGAAGCCCACGGCGACTGGCTTGAAAAATACGAATAAGCGCTTTTGCGAAAACGGGAGCTGCCCTGCGGCTCCCGTTTTTTTGCGCCGCGGCTTCCCCCGTTTTCCCGCACTATGTCAATACATTTAACTTGACACGGCTGTCCGCCTCTGCTATAATACGCAGGCTGCGAAGGGGGAGAACATGGAAAGACGCGTAAATACCGGGCTTTTGATGGACTTTTACGGGAACCTGCTCACTCCCCACGCGCTCAGCACCCTTAAAATGTACCTGGACGAGGACATGAGCCTCATGGAGATCGCCCAGGAGCAGGGCGTTTCCCGCCAAGCGGTGCACGAGCTGATCCTCCGCAGCGAAAGGCAGCTCAACGAGTACGAGGAAAAGCTGGGCCTGCTGGAGCGCTTCAGGCGCATGAAAGCCGCCCTGAACCTGTGCGAATCCCGGCTCGAGAGCGCCCGGCAGGCGCTTGCCGAAGCGGAAGAAGCGCTTAAACAGATCAAAGAGGACTGAAGCATAAAGTCAAATACCTTGACGGGAGGTGACACGAATGGCGTTTGAAGGTCTTGCGGAAAAAATACAGGGAGCGTTCAAGAAACTTACCTCCCGGGGCAAGCTCACCGAAGCCGACGTAAAAGAAGCGATGCGCGACGTGCGCATGGCGCTGCTGGAGGCGGACGTAAACTACGCCATCGTCAAGGACTTCACCAAAAAGGTCACCGAGCGCGCCGTAGGCGGCGAGATACTCGAGTCCCTCACCCCCGCCCAGCAGGTAATAAAGATCGTCAACGAAGAGCTCACTGCCCTCATGGGCGGCCAGAACGTGAAGCTCACCCGTTCCTCCAGCGTGCCCACCATATACATGATGTGCGGCCTGCAGGGCGCGGGCAAGACCACCATGTGCGCCAAGATCGGCAAAATGCTGGTCAAGGAAGGCAAAAAGCCCATGCTGGCCGCGTGCGACGTGTACCGTCCCGCCGCCATCCGCCAGCTGCAGATAGTGGGCGGCCAGGCCGGCGTGGAAGTCTTTGAAAAAGGCCAGGGCGACCCCGTCCAGATCGCTAAGGAAGCGGTGGACCGGGCCAGGTATTACGGCTTCGACACCGTGATAATCGATACTGCCGGCCGCCTGCACATAGACGAAAAGCTCATGGACGAGCTTAAGAGCATAAAGGTCGCCGTAAAGCCCACCGAGATCTTGCTGGTGGTCGACGCCATGACCGGCCAGGACGCCGTGACCGTGGCCGACACCTTCAACAAAGAACTGGGCGTAGACGGCGTGATCCTCACCAAGCTGGACGGCGACACCCGCGGCGGCGCGGCGATCTCCGTAAAGGCCGTCACCGGCAAGCCCATCAAGTTCTCCGGCACCGGCGAAAAGCTGACCGACATCGAGCCCTTCCACCCCGACCGCATGGCGGGCCGCATACTGGGCATGGGCGACGTGCTCAGCCTGATCGACAAGGCCCAGGAAATGGTGGACGAAAAGGCCGCCGAGCAGCTGGAAAAGAGCCTTAAGGCCAACCGCTTCACCCTGGAAGACTACCTCTCCCAGCTCAAGCAGATAAAGAAAATGGGCTCCGTGCGCGACTTGCTCAAGATGATCCCCGGACTGGGCGCAAAGCTTAACAGCGTGGAGATCGACGAGGACAAGGTCGCCAAGGAACAGGCCCGCAACGAGGCCATCATACTGGCCATGACCCGCGCCGAGCGCCGGAACCCCGACATCTTAAACGCCTCCCGCCGCAGAAGGATCGCCCAGGGCGCGGGCGTCACCGTGCAGCAGGTCAACCTGCTGATAAAGCAGTTCGAGCAGGCGAGGGACATGATGAAGCAGGTCATGAACTCCAAGGGCAAGAACCTGCGCGGCCTGATGAAGGGCTTAAGATAAAACCGCCCCTCCCCCCCGCACCGGCGCTTCACAGCCGAACACACAATCGGGATACCGCCTTTAAGGCTTTCCACATAAATACAGCTATTATTTTCAGGAGGAATACCATGGTAAAGATCCGTCTTAAGAGAATGGGCATGAAGAAGGAGCCCTTCTACCGCGTAGTCGTCAGCGACAGCCGCACCCCCCGTGACGGCCGCTTCATCGAAGAGATCGGCTACTACAACCCCGTAAGCGATCCCGCCGTAATCAAGTTTGACGAGGAAAAGGCCAAGAAGTGGCTCTCCACCGGCGCCCAGCCCACCGACACCGTGCGCTCCCTGCTCAAGAAGAGCGGTTTGCTGTAAATCATGAACGCAGTTGAACTGGTCAGGTTTGTGGCTCAAAGCCTGGTTGACAAGCCTGACGCCGTTGACGTGCGCGAAGTCGAGAACGAAGAGAACATCGTCATCGAGCTGCGCGTGGACGCCGACGACATGGGCAAGGTGATAGGCAAGCAGGGCCGGATAGCGAAGTCCATCCGCGCCATAGTCAAAGCCGCCACCGTCAAGAACGAGAAGCCCGTGTTCGTGGAGATCGTCTGATCGAAGCGTGACGCGAAAGGCGCCGCCCGGCGGGGGCGGCGCTTTTGCATGCCCTCCCTCTCCAAGAATTTACCTACTTATAAAGACAACTTCTCAGGCGGTATGTTATAATACACGCTGATATGTTATGTAAAAGGAGAAATCACCATGTCCGCAACTTACGAAAAACTGTCCTCAAACAAGGCAAAGCTGTCCTTCGTCATCAGCGCGGAGGAATTCGACGCGGCCATATCCGCCGCCTATAAAAAGAACGTATCCCGCATCAACATCCCCGGCTTCCGCCGCGGCAAGGCTCCCCGCCACGTGATCGAGATGCACTACGGCAAGGGCGTGTTCTACGAGGACGCGCTGGACGAGCTCTTCCCCGCCGAGTACCAGGCCGCCATCGACGAATACAAGCTGGAGCCCGTTGACAGGCCCGAGCTGGACGTGGAGCAGATGGAGCAGGGCAAGGAACTCAAGTTCTCCGTCGAAGTGTTCGTGAAGCCCGACGTCACCCTGGGCGCCTACAAGGGCGTCGAGGCCGAGAAGACCGTGGCCGAAGTGACCGACGACGACGTCACCGCCGAGATCGAGCGCCAGAGGGAGCGCAACGCCAGGTTCATCGACGTCACCGACCGCCCCGCCAAGCTGGACGACGAAGTGAACATCGACTACGCGGGCTTTGACGGCGACAACCAGTTCGCCGGCGGCACCGCCGAGAAGCAGAACCTCGTGCTGGGCAGCGGCACCTTCATCCCCGGTTTCGAAGAGCAGCTGATCGGCCACAGCGTGGGCGAAGACGTGGACGTCAACGTCACCTTCCCCGAGGACTATCACGAGAAGAGCCTGGCGGGCCATCCCGTGGTGTTCAAGGTCAAGATCAACTCCATCAAGGAAAAGGAGCTCCCCGAGCTTAACGACGACTTCGCCAACGACCTGAGCTTCGACACCCTGGACGAGTACAAGGCCGACGTGAAGGCCAAGCTGGTCAAGGACGCCGAGACCCGCGCCGACAACCAGTTCGAGAACGACGTGATCGAAAAGGCCGTTGAGGCGTGCCAGGTGGACATCCCCGAAGCCATGATCAACAGCGAGATCGACAGCATGATGAAGGACATGGAGATGCGCCTGTCCTATCAGGGCCTCAAGCTCTCCGACTACCTCATGTACACCGGCCAGACCGAGGAGCAGATCCGCGGCATGTACAAAGAGCAGGCCACCCAGAGGGTGAAGGGCCAGCTGGTGCTTGAGGCGATCAAGAACGCCGAAGGCATCGAAGCCACCGACGAAGAAGTAGACGCGGAGATCGCCAAGGCCGCCGAGAGCCGCAAAAAGAGCCTGGAAGACTACAAAAAGACCATGGGCGAAAGCACGCTGAACTACTTTAAGAGCATGACCACCATGCAGAAAGTGGTATCCTTCCTCAAGGACAACGCCGTCGCCCCCAAGGCGGACGCCGAATAAGCCCGCCTTCCCCTGCGGAGGAACAATGAAAAACTACCTTATACCCACAGTAATCGAAAAAAACGACATGGGCGAGCGCGCCTATGACATCTACTCCCGCCTTCTGAAGGACCGGATCATATTCCTTTCCGGCCCCATCGACGACGGAGTCGCCAACACCGTGGTGGCGCAGATGCTCTTCCTTGAGATGGAAGACCCGGACAGGGACATAATGCTCTACATCAACTCCCCCGGCGGCTCCATTTCCGCGGGCATGGCGATCTACGACACCATAAAGTACTTAAAGTGCGAGGTCAGCACCCTGTGCATCGGCATGGCGGCGTCCATGGGCGCTTTCCTGCTGGCCGCGGGCGCCAGGGGCAAAAGGAAGGCCCTGCCCAACAGCGAGATAATGATCCACCAGCCTCTGGGCGGCGCCGAAGGCCAGGCCACCGACGTGCTGATCCACGCGGAGCACATGCGCTTCATCAAGCAGCGCATGAACGAGGAGCTGGCTAAGAACACCGGCAAACCCGTCAGGACCGTGGAAAAAGACACGGAGAGGGACAACTTCATGACCGCCGAACAGGCGCTCAAGTACGGCATTATCGACGAGATAATAGCACCCAGAAGGTGATCCCCCGCACAAAGCAGACCGGGCGGGTCGAATGCCCGTCCGGTTTTTTCCGAAAGGTATAATTATGGACGTAAATAAAGAGACCGTATGCTCCTTCTGCGGCAAGCCCGGCTATAAAGTGCGCCGGCTCATCCGCGGCAACGGCGACGCGTGCATCTGCGACGAGTGCGTGTTCCTGTGCCAGGACCTTATGGCCAACGATTTCGTGACTCCCAAGGAGTTCGAGGGCATAATGACCCCGTACCAGATCAAGAGCGTGCTGGACCAGTACGTTGTGGGTCAGGACGCGGCCAAGAAGGCGCTGAGCGTGGCGGTGTACAACCACTACAAGCGCATCAGCTACCGGGGCGCCAAGAACGACGTGGAGCTGCAGAAGAGCAACATAGTCATGCTGGGCCCCACCGGCTGCGGCAAGACTTACCTTGCGCAGACCCTGGCAAAGATCCTTAACGTGCCCTTCGCCATCGGCGACGCCACCAGCATCACCGAGGCGGGCTACGTGGGCGAGGACGTGGAAAACGTGCTGCTGCGCCTGATCCAGAACGCGGACTTCGACGTGTCCCGGGCGGAGAAGGGCATCATCTACATCGACGAGATCGACAAGATCGCCCGCAAAAGTGAGAACCGCTCCATCACCCGCGACGTGTCCGGCGAGGGCGTGCAGCAGGCGCTGCTCAAAATGCTGGAAGGCGCCGTGGTGAACGTGCCTCCCCAGGGCGGGCGCAAGCATCCCCAGCAGGAGTTCATCAAGATCGACACCACCAACATCCTGTTCATCTGCGGCGGCGCCTTCGAGGGCATGGAAAAGATAGTCATGAACCGCGTGGGCGAAAAGACCATGGGCTTCGGCGCGGACGTGAAGACCCGCGAGGAGCGCTCCCGTGACGACGTGCTCAAGATGATCGAGCCCCAGGATCTGCTGGCCTTCGGCCTGATCCCGGAATTCATCGGCCGTCTGCCCCTGATCGTGACCCTGAGCCCCCTGGACGAGGAGGCGCTGGTGAACATACTCACCAAGCCCCGCAACGCCCTGTGCCGTCAGTACGCCAAGCTGCTGTCCATGGACGGCGTGCAGCTGGAGTTCACCGACGACGCGCTCAGGGAGATCGCCCGCAAGGCCATGGCCCGCAAAAGCGGCGCCAGGGGTCTGAGGGCCATAATCGAAGAGATCATGACCGACACCATGTTCGAGCTGCCGGAAAAGAAGGGCGTGACCAAGTGCACCATCACGAAGGACGCGGTGGACCGCACCGCCCCTCCCGCGCTGGAATACGCCAAGAAGCCGCCCGAGGCGATAGAGGCAAAGCAGGAAGCTTAATTAAAACAAGCAGGACATAAGCTGTCCTGCTTGTTTTTTAGCTGTCAGCCGTGAGCTTTTAGCTTTCGGAGCGCCTGCGTGCGCCCGTACGCGGGAAAATGCACCTTCCGCGGCGATGCCAATAACCATAAGCTGCATAAACAAAGGCGGCGCCTCCGCGCCGCCCTCTGAAAGCTAACAGCTAAAAGCTGACAGCTTAAGCCTCTCCGATACCCTCCGCGATACCCATCAGCACGATGCCGATGATAACCGCGATGACGCACAGATACTGGCTCGTCTTCAGCTTTTCCTTCACGAACACGCGGCTCAGTATCACGCTCACAATGCAGTAGCTTGCCACCACGGGCGCAGCCAGCACGGGCTTTGCCGCCATGGCGTACACGTAGAATATCTGGCCGCACTCCTCGCACACTGCCGCGATGCCCTTGTATTTCTCGCTCTTAGCGAAGGGATTGTAGGCCTTTTTCGTCTTTATTAACATGTATACCCAGGCGACTATGCCCGCCAGCAGGAAGGTGAGGCCGTAGAGTATCAGCACGTCTATCTCGCCCACTCCCAGGCCCGTGCTCTCGTCCAGTATGATGCCGTCCGCGGCGGTGCCGATGGTGTCGAATATGCAGTAGAGTATGGGGAAGATCAGCGCCAGCGCGCCGTAGCGCAGCCGCCGCTCCTCTTTGCCGAGCTCCCGTCCGTTCACGCGGTTCTCGACCACCGCCAGGGCCACCATGCCCACCGCGACGAAGAGTACGCCTATCACGTTAATGGCGCTAAAGTCTTCCGTGTGGTCGGAAAGCGTGCCCTTAAGGGAGAAGAACACCAGCATCGCCACGGCTGAAAACGCGCCGGACGCGTTCTGCACGGGGGACACGATGGACAGCTCCAGATACCTTAAGCCCGCGTAGCCTATCACCATGGAGATGATGTAGCACAAAGACGCGGGGGTGTACTTGAGCGCCGCGGTGATAAAGTCACCAAAGCTCGCTCCGGGACGGCTGAACTCGTAAGTGCCGTCGGAATTGAGCGTAAGCGTCTTAAACAGCCCTTCGCCGCGGATCTTATAAGCTTCTCCCGCTTCCCGCGCGTCCAGCAGCTCCTCCGGGTCTATGCAGAACTCGCCGCCCGCGTCCTCGTCGTCCTCGAAAACGTAGGAGATCAGGTATTCCCCGTCCTCCTCTTCGGCGGCAAACACGCTGCCGCTTTCGGAAGTGAGGGTCAGCGCGCCGTTTTCGTACACATAGGTCCCTTTTTCATTGACCGCCTGCCTTCCGGGCGCGAAGCTCTCGGAGAAGGGCAGCATGACCAGCGCGCACACGCCCATCACCAGGCCCACCCACACGGCGATCTTCAGGTGGGAATAGCGGTCGTTTTCGTCCGACCCGAGCTTATAGAACAGATCCGCGAAGCCCCAGCCCAGCAGGCAGAGCAGCGCGAAGGCAAACCAAGACATCGGCGTTTCCTCCAAAACAAAAGTAAGACGTATTATACCACATCCGCGGCAAAAAGTAAAGCTTCCGGCCGTTTTGTTTCGGGCCGCGCCGCCCTGACGCAAGCGCCGGCAGCCGCGTTTTCTCCCTTGACTATCCCCCGCCCGATTGGGTATAATGATGCGGCGACAATTACTTGAGGGGAGCGATAACCATGGCCATAACATACGTGGGCGTAAACGACCACAAGATCGACCTGTTCGAGGGACAGTACAAAGTCCCCGACGGCATGAGCTACAATTCCTGGGCGATAATCGGCGGCAAAGTCGCCGTGACGGACACGTTGGACCGCCGCTTCACCCACGAATGGCTTGACAACATCGAAAAGGCGCTTTCCGGGCGCAAACCCGACTACCTGGTGATCCATCACATGGAGCCCGACCATTCCGCCAACATCCTCGCCTTCACCCAGACCTATCCCGACTGCAAGTTCGTGTCCTCCCAGAAGGCTTTCACCATGATGAAGCAGTTCTACGGTGACGACTTCGAGAACCGCCGCGTGGTCATAAAAGAGGGCGACACGCTGGACCTGGAGGGCTACACCCTCTCCTTCGTGGCGGCGCCCATGGTGCACTGGCCCGAGGTGATGATGAGCTACGAATCCACCGAAAAGATCCTGTTCTCCGCGGACGGGTTCGGCTCCTTCGGCGCGCGGGACGCGGCCAGGGACATGTGGCCGGACGAGGCGCGCAGGTACTATATCGGCATCGTGGGCAAGTACGGCCAGCAGGTGCAGGCGGTGCTCAAAAAGGCCGCGGGGCTGGAGATCAGCAAGATATATCCCCTGCATGGCAAAGAGCTCACGGAAAACCTGGGCTATTACCTTAACCTTTACAACACCTGGTCCTCCTACGGCGTGGAGAAGGCGGGCGTGGCGGTGTTCTACACCTCCGTATACGGCAACACGAAGAAGGCGGCGGAGCTGCTGGCGGACAGCCTGAAGAACAAGGGCTGCCCCGACGTGAGCGTTATGGACCTGGCCAGGAGCGACATGAGCGAAGCCGTGAGCCTCGCCTTCAGCTACGGCAGGATCGTGCTGGCCACCACCACCTACAACGCGGACATATTCCCCTACATGCGCCGGTTCGTGGAGGCGCTGAGCGAAAGGAACTTCCAGAACCGCACCGTGGGCATAATCGAAAACGGCTCCTGGGCGCCCCAGGCGGCAAAGGTGATAAAGGGCATGCTCGCCGAGTGCAAAAACCTGACCGTGCTGGAGCCCGCAGTGAGGCTGACAGGCGCGCTGGACGACATAAGCAAGACCCAGCTGGAAGCGCTGTCGAACGAGCTGTGCCGGGACTACCTGGCCCAGAGCGACAAGACCGCCAACAAAAACGACCTTACCGCCCTGTTCAGGATCGGCTACGGCCTGTACGTGGTCACGTCCAACGACGGCAAGAAGGACAACGGCCTGATCGTGAACACCGTCACCCAGGTGACCAACACCCCCAACCGCGTAGCCGTGTGCATAAACAAGCAGAATTACTCCCACCACGTGATACAGCAGACGGGCGTGATGAACGTGAACTGCCTGTCCACCGAGGCGCCCTTCTCCGTGTTTGAGGACTTCGGCTTCCGCTCCGGCAGGACGGCGAACAAATTCGAGGGCTGGGAGATACTCAGAAGCGACAACGGGCTTACGTTCCTGCCCAAGTACATCAACGCGTTCATGAGCCTGAAGGTGGAGCAGTACGTGGACCTGGACACCCACGGCATGTTCATCTGCCAGGTCACCGAGGCACGCGTGCTCTCCGACAAGCCCACCATGACCTACACCTACTATCAGGAGAACGTGAAGCCCAAGCCCGCCACCGAGGGCAAGAAGGGCTACGTGTGCACCGTGTGCGGCTACGTGTACGAGGGCGACACCCTGCCCGAGGACTTCATCTGCCCCCTGTGCAAGCATCCCGCCAGCGACTTCGAACCCATCAAATAGGAGGTACGATATGGAAATAAAGATCTACAGATGCGCCAAGTGCGGCCAGATGGTCGCAGCGATAAAGAAAAAGGGCTGCGACATAATGTGCTGCGGCCAGCCCATGGAGCAGCTCGTGCCAAACACCACCGACGCGTCGGGCGAAAAGCACGTGCCCGTGTACGAAGTGAAGGACGGCGTCGTCTCCGTAAAGGTGGGCAGTGCCGAACATCCCATGACCGAAGCCCACTATATCGAGTGGATCCTGCTTAGGACCGACAGGGGCAACCAGAGAAAGACCCTCTCCCCCGAAAGCGCCCCCGCGGCAGAGTTCGCCCTGCTGCCCGGCGAGAAGGTGGAAAACGTGTACGCCTACTGCAACCTCCACGGCCTGTGGATGGCGTAACGGACCCGCCGCAAAACAAAAAGCCCGCCTTTGCGCGGGCCGTTCAGAAGAATAGGAGACCGGCGCGGCAGTAATGCCGCGCCGGTCTTGTCATTCGGATCGGGATCAGCTGCCGCTGCGGAAACGGGTCAGTCATGCCGTTGCGGACCGGGCGCGGCTCCCTTCACAAGGTCTGTCCGGTTGACCTCCGGCGTGTCCGCGCGCTTTGCCAATACGAAACGTCAAAAAAGACACCCGGGGGTTCCGGGTGCCGTCATGCCAGATCCAAGGGAGGCGGGTTTTTCAGCCGCCCGTCATTCCATGGGCGGCTCTTTTTCGTCCTGCTGTTCGTTTTTCTTACGCTTTTTTCCCAGGATCTTGTTCACCCACAGCTCGACGAAAAACGCTCCTATGTCCGTAAACAGATCCACTATAAAATCGATCATTTTCCTTTACCTGCTTTCGTTTTTGTTTTGCCGTTCAAGAGCGAGATCATTCCTCTTCGGGCTTTAAGTCCACCCGCACCGTGTTCACCCTGTGGGGGTCGGCTTCCAGCACGGTTATGGTCAGCCGGTCGTAGGACGCCTTGTCATCCCTGTGGGGGAAGCGGTCCAGCAGCTCCGTGACCCAGCCGCCCACGGTGGTGAAGTGGGTGGAAAAGTCCTGCGGGGGCGTGTAGTCCAGGGCGCCGAACATGTCGTATATGTTCATGCCGCCGTCGAACTGCCAGGTGGAATCGCTGATCTCCACCATCTCCTCCTCCACGTCGTCCCTCTCGTCAAAGATCTCGCCCACGATCTCTTCCATTATGTCTTCCATGGTCAGTATGCCCATGGTGCCGCCGAACTCGTCCAGCACCACCGCCATCTGCAGCCTCCTGCGGCGGAACTCGCGGATGATGGAGGACACCATGCGGGTCTTGTGCACGTAGATCACGTCCACCAGCAGCTCGTTAAAGGGCGTGTCGTCGCTGAGCAGCCTGTGCTTAAGGAACGCCTTGGTGGGCAGCACGCCGATTATGTTGTCTATGCTGCCTTCGTACACGGGGATGCGGCTGTGGCGCATCATGTCCTCGGTGAGCTCCTCCGGGGGATGCTCCACGTCTATGGACACAACGTCCACTCGGGGGGTCATGACTTCCATCGCCATGGTGTCGGAGAACTCGATGGCGTTGTCTATGAGTTCGCCTTCCTCCTCGGTGAACACGCCCTGCTCCTCCGCGTCCTCAAGGATTATGCGCAGCTCGTCCGTGGTGGTCTGGGGCGCCTTTTCCCGGGGCGTCCAGATGGGGCTGAGCCACTTGACCAGCTTTTCCACCCCCGCCACCAGGGGCTTGAACACCAGCATCAGCGCCCTGAGCGGCGCGGCGGCGCGGCGCGCCATGGAGTCCGCCCTCTCCGCGGCGATTATCTTGGGCATGGTCTCGCCGAAGGTGATGAGCAGCAGCGTGGTGACGACGGTGGCGTAAAACTCGCCCCGGCTCTTGAGCCCCAGCAGGCTCACGAAGAAGATCGTGGCCACGGATGACGCGGCGATGTTGACCAGGTCGTTGCCCACGAGTATGGTGGACAGGCTGCGGGTGTAGTTGTCCTGTATGTACTTGACGTTTTTGGCTCTGCGGTCACCCTTCTGGGCGTCCTTTTCCACACGGCGCTTGTTGGCGCGGGCGAAGCTGATCTCGCTGCCGGAAAAGAAGCCGCTGAGCATTATGAGCAGCGCGTATACCGCGACGAAAATGAGTTTAACGGGCATTTTCCGCTGCCCCCTTTTCGTCGTCCTCGTCGTAGATCTCCCCGGCGATCTCCTCCAGTATGTCCTCCATGGTCACTATGCCCAGGGTATGTCCGTCGTCCTGCACCACGGCTAAGTGGGTGCGCCGGCCGCTCATGCCCTCGAACACCTTGCTCACGGGGATGTCCGGGCGGATTATGTAGGGTCGGGTCATTATGTCCCGTATGTCGCCGAAGGTGCCGCTGCTTAAGCGGGAGAGCGCCTTGGCGGCGGGCAGCACGCCCACGATGTCGTCTATGTCGTCTCCGGTCACGGGTATGCGGGAGTATTTTTCCTCCAGCAGCACGGCCTTGAGCGCGTCCTTGTCTATGTCCAGGGGCACGGTCACCACGCCGTCTATGGGCGTCATCACCTGGCCCGCCAATATGTCGCCGAAGTGGATGGTGGACTTGATTATCTCCTTTTCCACAGGCTCTATCAGGCCTTCGCCCTCTACGGACTCGACCATTTCCTCAAACTCGTCCTCGGTCACGTCCGGCAGCGCCTCTCCCCCGGGCAGCAGCTTTTTGAACGCCTCGCCCACATAGGTGAACAGCGCGCTCAGCGGCGCGAGGATCAGCTTGAACAGACTCACGGGGTACGCCGCGAACAGCGCCCAGCCGTCCGCGTTCACGCGCGCGATGTTCTTGGGGATCGTCTCGCAGAACATGAACACTATGAGCGTAGCCGCAACGGTAGCCACCGCGCCGCCCGCGTCGCTGGACATGAGCTTTACCGCGGCCACTGTAGCCACGGCGGATATTAAGATGTAGCAGATGTTGATGACTATGAGCAGCGTGACGATGGTGCGGTCAAAGTCGTCCAGCAGTTTCGTAAGACGCTTCGCACCTGCCTTGCCGTTGTCCGCAAGGGCGCGGATGCGCGCCTCGTTGCAGAAGGAAAACGCGGTCTCGCTGCCGGCAAAGAAACCCGCGAAGGGGATAAGACAGAGGATAAGGATCAAACTTCGGGGAATATCGTCCATAAAATGGAGTTTTCGCTTCCTTTCGGTGGAGAATGGGATTATTATGCCATATAATTAAAGCTTTTGCAATAGATTTTTATTATTTTGGGGTAAATTGGGGCGTGAGCTGCCGGTTTTTGGTTTTTTGCTATCAGCTTTAAGCTGCTTGCCGGCGCGGACAGGGATGAAGCCGTGAGCGTTCCGCTTGCTGTCAAAAGTAGAACGGATTGCCGCGCTCGAACATACGTTCTCGCTCGCAATGACGCAGTAAACGGCGGCTACTGACCAACGACCGGCGACCAATGACCAACGACCAACGACCAATGACCAATGACCCCATCAAATTAAGGACGGATTGCCACAGGCCGCTTTGCGGCCTTCGCAATGACGACCTCCTCCGTCACCCGCTGCGCGGGCGACAGTCCCCCCCCCCAAGGGGGAAGGCTTCCAGGCAGTTGCGTCCAATTAAGCCTTCCCTGAAGGGGCTCGTAGTGGTAGTGAATGGAAGTCCTGTGGACTTCCAGAGCCACGAGAGCGCATTGACGTTGGTGGCACGGCGAAAGCCGTGACGGATGAGGTTCTCACAGCTGACAGCTGAAAGCTGAAAGCTAAAAGGGCGGCAAGCGCCGCCCCTATTCGTTCATCTTCCGCTTTATCGCCTCGAAGGATTCGGGGCTTATCACGTGCTCTATGCGGCAGGCATCCTCCTGCGCCACTTCCTTTTCCACGCCCAGGAACATAAGCGCCTTGGTAAGCACCTTGTGGCGTTCGTACACGGTGTGCGCGATCTTTTCCCCCTGCGGGGTGAGGGTGACGTGGTTGTTTCCGTCCACGTCTATCAGCCCCGCTTCCTTGAGCTGCTTAAGGGCGCGGCTCACGCTGGGGCGGGAAAAGTCCATGTATTCGCAGATGTCTATGGCGTGGATGTTGGGATGGGTCGCGGACAGGATGAGTATCGTTTCCAGGTACATCTCCCGGCTTTCGCTCATTTGCATCATATCACGTCCTTCCGTAGGGTATCCGGGGGTATGATAACATATCCCGCACCAAATGGCAAGCCCGGCGCCGCCTGCGTAAGCTGAAGCCCGATCGCCTTACCTGACCATGCCCTTCAGCGCGATCAGCCTGAGCACCTGGGGCAGGCACTGCACCACAGCGATGCCCGCCACCGCCGCGTAGCTCTTCCAGCCGGCTACGAATATCTCCAGCAGCTCCATCAGGTCCTTGTTCATGGCGTAGAACGCGCCCATGAACACGAACAGCGCCGCCGCCGTGACGAGGGCAAAAGTGCCGAACCGCTTTTTCGCCGGTTTGGTGTCGAAAAAGCACCCGATAACGGCGGCGCAGGCGAACGCCGCGCCCGTGATCCAGCCCTTTATCGCCAGGGGCGGATAGAACATGGTGTCCCGCGTGTCGCCCACATACTGGGGATACGCCGCCCGCCAGGTGAACACCGCCGTCACGATGAACAGCGCGGCAAGCAGCGCGAAGAGCAGCTTTTGAGCCGTTTTGCGTATCTTCGCGGCGTCTTTGCCTATAAACTGTATGCCCAGCAGCGCCGCGTCCAGCGCCAGCATGCCGATGTAGGGCCACTTGGCGAAGCTGTAGCGGCTGAGCCAGTCGAAGGTGGGGCCGAACTTGCTCATGAACCACAGGTAGAGCGCAAGGCTCATTATCCCCGCCAGCAGGTTCACTCCCGCACAGACCGTGCGTTTGGTGGCTTTCTTCATAACCGTCTCCTTACAGGCTTATCTCGCCCGCCCCGGGCAGGCCTTCCCGCCGGGCGGCGATGTCCCAGGTGAGGGCGGACAGGCTGGCCCAGCCCTGCTTGACCAGGGACTTGTCGCAGTCCTCCGGGAAATAGTGGGGGTTCTCCCCGTCGTCCAGGAAGTAATAGGTGTTGTTGTAGTGGCTGGTGAACTCCTGGTAGTTGGCGTCGGTCAGGAATTCGGGCGCCAGCGTCTGGGTGAACTTTACGCCCCTGACGTCCTCGATCGCGGGCACGTTTAGGTTGTAGATCTCGCCGCGTTTGAGCGGGTGATCCTTCATCCACTCAAGCACCTTCACGGCCAGCTTCGCCGCGGGCGCGTAGTTTTCCCAGGTGAAGCTGTCCAGGCTCACCGCCAGCGCGGGACAGCCCGCCATGGACGCCTCCATGGCCGAATTGACCGTGCCGGAATAGATGCACGCGCCGCCCAGGTTGGGCCCCCGGTTCACGCCCGACACGCAGGCGTCCGGCTGCCAGTCCTTGAGCAGGTGCAGCCCCAGACGCGCCGCGTCCGTGGGAGTGCCGTCCACTCCCCAGCCCGGGCAGCCTTCCACGGTGACCTTCCTTGCCCTGAGCGGGCGGGTGATGCTGATGCCGTGGGACACGGCGGAGTTCTCCCTGTCGGGGGCGGAAACGCGCACCTCGTGCCCCGCGCTTACCAGCGCCTTAGCCATGGCGGCGATGCCCGGCGCGTCGAATCCGTCGTCGTTGGTGAGTATGATACGCATAATTGACCTCGTCTGTGCGCCTTATTTAAGCGCGGACATCCGGGGCGCGCCCCGGAACTGACTGTTTTCCGATAATACAACAAAAGACACCCTCTCGGGTGTCCGCTAAGCACCTCCACGGGGAATCGAACCCCGGTCTTCGCCGTGAGAGGGCGACGTCTTAGACCGCTTGACTATGGAGGCAAAAAAGCTGGCGAACTAGGATTCGAACCTAGAATGAACGAGTCAGAGTCGTTAGTGTTGCCGTTACACCATTCGCCAATAGTCAACCGAACACAACGTGCCCGATCGACTTATATATTATATTCTCAGCCCCCGTTTATGTCAACCCTGAAATGAATAATTAACAATTTATCATATACCGGGCGAACAGGGGCAGCAGGCGGTCCGCCTCCCGGGGCGCGTATCTCGGCGACACCGCCACGGACATGAAGCCGTACGGCTCCTTGGCTTTGAACAGCGTGTGATCCGGGTAGTTTATAAAGGGCACCAGGGGCTCCCTGCCGTGCCTGTTTTCCATCAGCCGCGACACGAAGGAATTTAGGCGGATGTCCTCCCCCTCCAGTATCTCCTTCGGCACGTCGGGCAGCGAGCGGGGGTTGCGCACGTTCTCCAGCCGGTCCGTCCAGCGGAACGCCAGCGCGAACAGCAGGTAGTTGGCTTCGCTTATGTGCCCCTCACGCCTTAAGGCGTCGATGTCCGCCCGCTTTTCGGGAGGCAGCGCCAGCAGCGCATTCAGTACGTATTCGGTCTGCCCCACGCCCAGGTCCGAATGGGCGTCGACGTGGGTGACGCGAAACGGCGCGCTCAGCCGCCCCTCAAGCATCATGTCCCGCCAGAAGTCCAGCGCCCGGTCGTGGGTCTCGAATATCCTGCCGGGCACGGGACGCGCCTCATTAAGGCCGCAGTTCTCCTCCAGAAAACGGCGGACCCGGGCTTCCTCCCAGGGCTCGCGGCCCGTAAGCGCGGGGCGCTCCCCCTCTTCCGCCAGCGGGCACACGTCGCTTAGGAAAAAGTCCAGGTCTATGTCAAGTACGTTCATCCGGTCTATTCGAATTCCTTCCACACGCCCGTTTCGAACATCCTGCGGTACTGGGCGTAGCGGGGATGGCTGCGCCAGGTGCCGTAGGTGGAGCTGCCCCGGGGGCGGAACAGCACTTCGCAGTTCGGGTGCGACGCAATGAAGGCTTCCCTTTCCTCGGCAGAGACCTTGGCGCCCGCGTCCCAAAGGCGTTCCAGTTTCGTGCAGCTTTCCAGGGACTGAAGGCTCGTAAACTTAAGGTAGCTCAGGTTCAGGTCCAGCAGCTCGGGGCAGTTCGCGAGCGGGCTCAAGTCCGTTATGTAGTAGTTCATGAACAGTTCCAGGTACTCCAGGTGCTTGAGCTCGCCTATGGGGGAAATGTCCTTTATGTTGTTGTCCGCCAGGATCAGTATGCGCAGCTCGGGCATGTACCTTACGAAGCTTATGTCCGTTATGTCGTGGTGCCCCAGGTCCAGCGCCCTTAGGTTCGGCAGATACTTGAACAGCTCGCAGTCCCTGCTTTTGAGGAAGCGGGCGTCGGAGTCGGTGGACATGGTGGAAAACGCGGTGACGTCCGTGTAGATCTTGTATTTGTTGATCCTGAGTGCCCACACGAAGAACACGTCCGGGTATTTTTCCACCAGCGGGATCATCACGGCGTTGGTGAGCTCCGGGTGCCACTTGGCGATTATCTTCTTAAGGTTGGGCATGAAGGCGATCAGGTTTTCCAGGTCCTCGCTCTTTACGGGTCCGCTCACCGTATCAAGGTTAAGTTCCTCCGCGTCCACGGAAAAGAACTTGCCTTTGTAGCTGAATTCCCCGGTCATCACCGTGCCCTCGGGCAGGCCTTCATAGTATTCCCTTATCTTGTCCAGCGGCCACCACACCCGGCCTATGTCCGCTTTGGCAGGCGCCGCCTCTTCCGCGAAAGCGAATGCGGAAAGGCATATCAGCGCGGCCAGAAAAAGTGACAGCAGTTTTCTGTACATGGCATTTACCTGTTCTTCGTTTAATAATACGGACTGCCGCGGCGTTACCCGGCGGTCAGCGGTCGGCGGTCGGCAATTATTGGTCTTTCGTGCGTCGTTGGTCCGTGCGTCATCGCGAGGCTTGCGTTGCAGGCCGTGGCGATCCGTCCTTTTTATGATGGAGTACGGATTGCCGCGTCACACACTTCGTGTGCTCCTCGCAATGACGCTTCGGGGGAAGGCTTTCCGTTCTGCTCTTATCCGCAAGACCGGCTGCGCCGGTCTGAGGATGCTTTTTTTACGAAGGACAGCTTGCCGTCCGAAAGTAAAAAAGCTTTCCTTGCGCTTTTTGCGCCCGCGAGCGGTAGTGAATAACAGCCCAGTGGGCTGTTAGAGCCGCGAGCGCCACATGGGTCGGAAAATCCGCAGATTTTCAGCAAAAAGCGTTCTTTTTTCCTGCGGGGCGTAAGGAACGGATTGCCACGCCGACATAGTCGGCTCGCAATGACGCGTAAACCGTTCTGCTCTTCGTTCTGCTCTTATCCGCAGGGGCGGCTTTGCTGCCCCGAGGATGCTTTTTTACGAAGGACAGCTTGCCGTCCGGGAGTAAAAAAGCTTTCCCTGCGCTTTTTGCGCCCGCGAGCGGTAGTGAATAACAGCCCAGTGGGCTGTTAGAGCCGCGAGCGCCACATCGGTCGGAAAATCCGCAGATTTTCAGCAAAAAGCGTTCCCTGTTTCCGCCCCGTTTTTATCAAAAACGGGGCGGTATATTTTTGATTGAAATGAATCCCCGATTCTTTTCAATCAGTAAATTCCTTCCACACTCCCGTATCGAACATTTCCCTATACTGGAAATAGCGGGGATGCTTGCGCCAGGTGCCGTAGGTGGAGCTGCCCTCGGAAAGGAACAGGCAGTCGCAGCCCGGATGCGCCTTTTTGAAGTTCTGCTTTTCGGTGTAGCTCAGGCTGGTGTACACGCACCAGAAGCGCTCCAGCTTCGTGCACGCCTCCAGGGGCTTGAGCGTGTGGAACCACAGGTAGCTCAGGTTAAGGTCCAGCAGCTCGGTGCAGTTTGCAAGGGGGCTTATGTCGGATATGGGGTTCACGAACAGCTCCAGGTACTGCAGGTGCTCAAGGCTGCCTATGGGGGTTATGTCCCTCACGTTGTTGTCCACCAGTATGAGTATCCTGAGCTCGGGCAGGTATTCCAGGAAGCTTAAGTCGCCAATGTGGTGGTGCCCCAGGTCCAGCGCCCTCAGGTTCGGCGCGTATCTGAGCAGCTGGCAGTCCTCGCTGGTCAGGGTGGACGTGCGCACCTCCCCCACCTTGGTGGAGAACGCGGTCAGGTCCGTGGGCAGCTCGTAGGTCTGCAGCCTGAGCGTCCAGACGAAGGTGATCTCCGGATGCGCGTCCACGATGGGGATCATGTCCTCGTTGGTGAGCTCCGTGTGCGCTTTCAGCGTGAGCTTTTTAAGACTGGGCATAAAGGAGACCAGGCACTTGACGTCTTCGCCCGTAAGCGCGCCTTCGGCCGCGTCCAGGTCCAGCTCCTCGGCGGAGACGTCGAACCATTCGCCCAGCAGGCTGAATTCCCCCGTGAGGGGCACGTCCCCGGGCAGGGAAGCGGCAAACTCCCTTATCTGCTCCGGCGTCATGTCCGACCTGCCTATGTCGCCGGACACGGCGGACCCGATATCCGCGAGCGCGCCCGAAGACAGGCACATCAGCGCGGCCAGTAAAAGCGACAGCAGTTTTCTGTACATGGCTTTTCCCTGTTCTTCGATTCTATAATACGGATTGCCGCGGCGTCAGCCGGCGGTCAGCGGTCGATGGTCAATGGTCTTTCGTGCGGTATTGGTCTGTGCGTCATCGCGAGGCTTCCGCGACTGCGGAATGCCGTGGCGATCCGTTTCTTTTTCTGATGTGGTACGGATTGCCACAGGCGACAAGTCGCCTTCGCAATGACGCTTCGGGGGAAGGCTTTCCGTTCTGCTTTCCGTTCTGCTCTTCGTACTGCTCTTATCCGCAGGGGCGGCTTTGCTGCCCCGAGGATGCTTTTTTATGAAGGACAGCTTGCCGTCCGGGAGTAAAAAAGCTTTCCCTGCGCTTTTTGCGCTCGGAAAATCCGCAGATTTTCAGCAAAAAGCGTTCCTTAATTGTTTCCGGCGTTTGACAAACGCCGGAAACAATATTTTTGATTAAAATGCATCAGCGATGCATTTTAATCAGTAAACTCTTTCCACGTTTCCGTGTCGAACATTTCCTTGTACTGGAAGTAGCGGGGATGGCTGCGCCAGGGACCGTCCGTGGAGCCGCCCTCCTTGCGGATGTAGATCTCGATGCCGTTCGGGTGGGCGTCCCTCAGCGCCTGCACCTGCTTGGTGTAGGGAGTGTAGCCCGCGATGTCCCAGAAGCGTTCCAGCTTGGGGCAGCTGTTAAGCACCTCCACGTTCAAAAACCAGTTCCAGCTCAGGTTCACGTCCAGCAGTTCGGTGCAGTTTGCCAGGGGGGATATATCCGTGATCTTGTTCACGAACAGCTCCAGGTACTCCAGCTTCCTGCACTCGCCCACCCAGGTGATGTCGGTGATATGGTTGTCCGCCAGTATCAGTATGCGCATCTCGGGGAAGAACCTTAAAAAGCTCAGGTCCTTCAGGTGGTGGTGCCCCAGGTCCAGCGCCCTCAGTCCCGGCACGTACCTGAGTATCTCGGGATCGCCGTCCACAAGGCAGGTGTAGGGCTTGAGCCCCACCATGGTGGAAAACGCGGTGGCGTCGGAGGGGATCTCGTAGCCCTTCATGCGCACCGTCCACACGAAGGTGATCTCCGGGTGCGCGTCCACCAGGGGCGTCACGTCGTCGTTTTGGAGCTCCTTGTGCGCCTTCACTTTGAGGGTCTTAAGGTTCGGCATCACGGAGATGACGTACTCCAGGTCCGCTTTGGTGAGCGTGCCCTCCGCGGTGTCCAGGTCGATCTCCTCCGCGTCCGCGTCCCAGGTCTGCCCCAGCAGCTCAAACGTGCGCGGGGCTTCCGCCAGACAGGCGGAAAACGCCATGCAGGCGGCCAGCAGCAAAGCGATGATCGTCTTGAACATTTCTGACTCCTTAAACGTTGAAGCGGAACAGGGTCACGTCCCCGTCCTTCATCACGTAGTCCTTGCCTTCGGAACGGATGAGCCCCTTCTCCTTGCAGGCGGCCATGGAGCCTTCCCTGACCAGGTCGTCGTAGGCCACTATCTCGGCGCGGATAAAGCCCTTTTCAAAGTCTGTGTGGATCTTGCCCGCCGCCTGGGGCGCCTTGGTGCCGTTGACTATGGTCCAGGCGCGCACTTCCTTGGGTCCGGCGGTAAGGAAGGAGATGTAGCCCAGCAGTTCGTACCCCAGCTTCACCAGCCGTTCCAGGCCGCTTTTGCCTATGCCCATCTCGTCCAGGAACATCTGCTTTTCCTCCGGGTCGAGGGACGCGATCTCCTCCTCTATCTTGGCGGAGATAACCAGCACTTCGCTGCCCTCCTGTTCGGCGATCTCGCGCACCTTTTTGACCATGGGCAGCTCGTCCTGGCCTTCGCCCACGTCGTCCTCGGAGATGTTGGCGGCGTAGACCACCTTCTTGGAGGTGAGCAGCAGCCAGCTTTCCATTATCTCGCGCTGCTCCTTGTTGAGGGGCGCGGTGCGGGCGGGCTTGAGGGCGTTCAAATGCTCCAGCACGATGTTCGCGGTCTCCACCTCGTCCGCGTACTTCTTGTCGCCGTTTTTCAGCAGGTGGCTGGCCTTTTCCTGGCGCTTCTGCACGGTCTCCATGTCCGCCAGCACCAGCTCGGTCTGTATGGTCTCTATGTCGCGGGCGGGGTCGACGCTGCCGTCCACGTGGATCACGTTCTCGTCCTCAAAGCAGCGCACCACGTGCACTATGGCGTCCACCTCGCGGATGTGGGACAGGAACTTGTTGCCCAGGCCCTCGCCCCGGCTGGCGCCCTTTACCAGGCCCGCGATGTCCACGAACTCCAGAGTGGCGGGAGTGTATTTTTCGGGATTGTACATTTTGGCCAGCACGTCCAGCCTTTCGTCCGGCACCGCCACCACGCCCGTGTTGGGCTCGATGGTGCAGAAGGGATAGTTGGCCGCCTGCGCGCCCGCGTTGGTGATGGCGTTGAACAGAGTGGATTTGCCCACGTTGGGAAGCCCGACCACGCCTAATTTCATGATTTCTTGCTCCTTCTAATGATTAGTGTTCCCTGCGGAGGCGTTCCGCCGCCGCTAAACTGTTTTTGAATGTCCGCCCGGAAGACGGCTGTATGCCGCGGCATGCGGCCTCGCAATGACGCCGCAGGCGTCTCTCGCAGCTAAAAGCTGACAGCTGAAAGCTACAATAGCCTTACGTCGTTCTTCTCGCAGATAGACCGCGTCTCCTCGTCCCAGAAGCTGGACTGCACTTCGCCTATGTGGCACTTTTTGAGTATCAGCATGCAGATGCGGCTCTGGCCCAGGCCTCCGCCTATGGTGAGGGGCATGTTGCCGTTAAGCAGGTCCCTGTGGAAGGGCAGCTCCGCCCGCTCGGTGTGCCCGCTGGCCTCCAGCTGGCGCCTTAGGGACTCCTCGTCCACGCGGATGCCCATGGAGCTGATCTCAAACGCTCTGCCCAGCACCTCGTTCCACACGATGATGTCCCCGTTCAGGCTCCAGTCGTCGTAGTCCGGGGCGCGCCCGTCGTGGGGCTGGCCGCTCTTCAGGGGGCAGCCGATGTTCTCTATGAATATGGTGCCGAACCTGCGGGCGGCGGCGTCCTCCCTCTGGCGGGGCGTGAGGCCGGGATACATCTCCTCCAGCTCGAAGGCGCTTATGAATGTGACGGAGGGGTTTATGGAAGGCGTCAGCGCGGGGAACATGGCGGTGGCGGCCAGCTCCGTGGCGGCCAGGGCGCGGCAGATCACCTTTACGGTGTCCTCCAGGTATTCCCTGGTGCGCTGGGCGCGGGTGATCACCTTTTCCCAGTCCCACTGGTCCACGTATATGGAGTGCAGGTTGTCCATGTCCTCGTCCCGGCGGATGGCGTTCATGTCCGTATACAGGCCTTCGCCGGGCTTGAAGCCGTAATCCCTGAGCGCCTGGCGCTTCCACTTGGCCAGGGAGTGGACGATCTCCATGGTGGCGGCGTCCGCGTTCTTGACTCCGAAGCTCACGGGGCGCTCCACGCCGTTCAAGTTGTCGTTAAGGCCGCTGGACGCGTCCACGAACAAAGGCGCGGACACCCTCTCCAGCCCCATGGCGGAAGAGAACACCCTTTCGAAGCTGTCCTTCACGTATTTGATGGCCTTCTGGGTCTCACGGACGTCCAGCAGGCTTTTGTATCCTTCGGGAATATATGTGCCGTTCATACCTGATCTCCCAATTATAAACAGATATTTAATTATAGCACAAAACGAAGAACGCCGCAAGTATGCCCGCGTCTGTGCAATCGCGCCGGTATGTAAGGCTTGCGCTTGAAAAGGCGGCGCCGTTGTGCTATTATTTCCGCAAAGACGAACATAAAAGGAGTGGTCATATGCAGGGCGGACGCGGGCACATGGGCCGGGCAAGTTACCTGACCGACGAGGAAAAAAAGAACTCCCCCAAAGTCACCGGGGCGCTGCTCAAGCGGGTGTTTTCCTACCTTAAGCCTTACTGGAAGCAGCTGGCGCTGGTGCTGGCGTGCATCGCGGTGGCCAGCGTGTGCAGCCTGTTCCCCTCCATACTGACCGGCAGCATAGTCGACGTTCTGACGGGCAAGAGCATAGGCGGCTGGATAGGCGCGGGCGTCGCGGCGCTGGTAAGGCTGATAATCCTGTCCCTGGGGCTGCACCTCATGAGCAACCTGATAGGCGTGGGCCAGAATTACCTGAACACCTGGATCGCCCAGCACATCTCCTACGACATGCGCAACCAGATGTACCGCCACCTGCAGAAGATGAGCCAGCGCTTCTACACCTCCGCCAACCAGGGCGACATAATCACCCGCATGACCAGCGACATATCGGGCGTGGAGTCGGTGGTGACCGGCACCTTCGCCTCCATCCTGTCCAACACCATCACCCTGGTGGTGGCGGTGATCGCCATGTTCCAGAAAAACTGGATACTGGCGCTGGTGGGCCTGGTGGTGGTGCCCCTGTTCACCCTGCCCACCCGCATGGCGGGCAAGACCCGCTGGAAGCTCGCCAGCGAAGCCCAGGCGTGCAACGACGAGATAAACGGCATACTCAACGAGACGCTCTCCGTGAGCGGCCAGCTGCTGACCAAGCTGTTCGGGCGGGAAAAGGCGGAGTACCGGCGCTATGAGGAAGCCAACGGCCGCATGATAAAGCTGAACATCCGCGAAAGGATGGCGGGCCGCTGGTTCTTCATGCTGCTGAGCACCCTGACCGCCATCGGACCCATGCTGCTGTACCTGGTGGGCGGCATACTTATGATGGAGCACGGCTACGACCTGACCGTGGGCGACATCACCGTGCTGGTGGCGCTGCTGGGGCGCATGTACGGCCCCGTGAACAGCCTGCTCAACATCCAGGTGGACTGGATCCGCTCCATGGCCATGTTCACCCGCATATTCGAGTATTACGACATGAAGCCGGAGATAGACGACAAGCCCGGCGCGAAGGAGCTCACAAACGCCAAAGGCGAAGTCCGCTTCGAGCACGTGGACTTTTCCTACGACGGCAAGCGGGACATACTTAAGGACATTTCCTTTGAGCTCAAAAGCGGCGACTGCATCGCGATCGTCGGCCCCAGCGGAAGCGGCAAGAGCACCATAGTCAACCTGATCCCCCGCCTGTGGGACGTGTGCGGCGGCTCGGTCAAGTTCGACGGCGGCGACGTAAGGGACTACACCCTGGCCTCCTTAAGGGACGAGATCGGCGTGGTGACCCAGGAGACCTACCTGTTCAACGGCACCATACGCGACAACCTGAGCTACGCCAAGCCCGGCGCCACCGAGGAGGAGATGGTGGAAGCCTGCAAAAAGGCGAATATCTACGACTTCATTAAGAACCAGCCCGACGGACTGGACACCATGGTGGGCAACCGCGGGCTCAAGCTCTCCGGCGGCGAAAAGCAGCGCATCTCCATCGCCCGCGTGCTGCTCAAGGACCCCGCCCTGCTGATATTCGACGAAGCCACCTCCGCGCTGGACTCCATAAGTGAAGCCGCCATACAGGCCGCCATCAACCCGCTTATCGAGGAGCGCACCAGCATACTCATCGCCCACCGCCTGTCCACCATTCTGGCCGCGGACGAGATACTGGTGGTCCGGGACGGGCGGATCGTCGAACGCGGAAAGCACAGCGACCTCGTGCACGCGGGCGGCACGTATCAGGAGCTGTACGAGACGCAGTTCAGCAAGGCTGACGCTTAACCACATTTGCCGCGTCATTGCGAGGCTTGCCTCGCAATGACGCGGCGCGGACGATGATCGCGACTGCATGAAAAAACCGCCTTTCGGGCGGTTTTTCTTATTCGGCGGCGCGTCAGCCGGGTTGCTTTGTCCGCTGCATAGCGGACGATCAATGACTAATGACCAACGACGGCGGCGAAGCCGCTCTGACAGCTAAAAGCTAACAGCTAACAGCTATCAACCCCTCACTTCGCCTTCAGCCCCTGCTGCTTCATCCACACCCGCATCACGAGACTGTGGGGCAGCAGTTTGACCAGCAGCCTCTGTCCCTTCGCGGTAAAGCCGTACACGCTCACTTCCCTGCGCTTTTTCGCGTCCTTCCAGGTTTGTGCGACTATGTCCTCGGGCCTGTACATCACGGCGTACTTCTTTACCACGCTGTTTTCGCTCACCGCGCGCTCGAAAAACGCGGTCTTCGTCCAGAACGGGCACACCGCCATCACGTCGACGTCCTTAAGCTCGCGGTTGAGGGCGCGGCTGTAGCTGAGCACGAACGCCTTTGTGGCGCCGTACACGGCGATGTATGGTATAGGCTGGAACGCCGCCATGGAGGCGATGTTGATGATAAGCCCGCCCTTCGCCATATACGGGACGCACAGCTGATTCAGGGCGATCAGCGCCCGGCAGTTAAGGTCCACCATGCCCAGGTTGTCGTTAAGCGGGACGTCCGTGACCGCGTCGAACTTGCCGTAGCCCGCCGCGTTTATCAGCAGCCCCACCTGCGGCTTTTCCGCTTCCAGCAGGCGGGAAAACTCCTCCGCCGCCTCCGGCTTTGCCAGGTCCAGCGCCACGGGCTTTACGGGATAGGGGCAGGCCAGTTTTTCCAGCGCTTCCTTCCTGCGCGCCGCCGCCCACACCTCGTCGAACACGCCGTACTCGTTAAGCGTCTCGACGAACCTTTTGCCCATGCCTGACGACGCCCCGCTGATTATCGCTATGTTTTTCATGCTTTTCCTCATAAAACGCCCGCCCGCGCAGTTTCCGCGGACGGGCATATGTTTTGTATTTTTAGCCTTCGATGACGGCCTTGATGCGGCGCACGCCTGCGGAGGAAGACTCCTCTTTCAGTATCCTGAAGCTCTTGAGCTCGGAGGTGTTGCCCGCGTGGGGGCCGGAGCAGATCTCCTTGGAGTAGCTGCCCATGGTGTACACCCGGACCCTCTCGCCGTACTTGCTCTCGAACAGGCCGATGGCGCCCTGCGCCTTGGCTTCGGGCACGGTCATCTCCTCGCAGGAGATGGGCGCGGCGGCCTTGATCCACTCGTTTACCAGGCCTTCGACTTCCTTTATCTCTTCGGGGGTCATCTTCCTGCCGAAGGAGAAGTCGAACCTCAGGCGCTCGGTGGTGATGTTGGAGCCCTTCTGGGCCACTTCGTCGCCCAGCACCTTCCTGAGCGCGGCGTGGAGCAGGTGGGTGGCGGTGTGGAGCTTGACGGTCTTGTCCTGGTGGTCGGCCATGCCGGAAGCGAACTTCTGCTCGGCGCCGGCGTGGGAGGCCTGCTGGTGCTGCTTGAAGCGCTCGTTGAAGCCCTCTTCGTCCACCTTAAGGCCCTTTTCCGCCGCGAGTTCCACGGTGATCTCGATGGGGAAGCCGTAGGTGTCGTAAAGCTTGAAGGCGCTGCGTCCGTCGATCATCTCAAGGCCCGCAAGGAACTTTTCGCACTCGGTTTTGAGCTCGGGCGCGTTTTCTCCCTGTTTGAGCTGCTCGATAAGGGGCAGAAATTCCGGGCGGGGCGGCAGCTGCTTTAGGGCGGCGGCGATGGCTTCGGAGGCGTCTTCTTTGGCATTCAGCTTCTCCAGCACGGGAGCGACGGCGCCCTTCTGGCGGGCGATGTTGCCTATCAGCTTGTCAAACTCCTTCATGCCCTGCTTGAGCGTCTTCTGGAAGCGCTCCTCCTCCAGCAGCAGCTGGGTCTTTATGAACTCGCTGTTGCGAGTGAGCTCGGGATACACGTCCCTGTACTGATCCACTATGACCTCGGCGAGAAGGGCGGTGAAGCCTTCGGGCATGTCCAGCTTCATGCCGTGGCGCACGCTGCGGCGGATGAGGCGCCTTAACACGTAGCCCTGGTCCACGTTGGAGGGGGTGATGCCCCTGTCGTCGCCGATTATCATGGTGGCGGTGCGCATATGGTCGGCGATGATGCGGAAGGAGCGGGTGTATTCGTCGTTGTCGGCGTACTTTTTGCCGCTCAGTTCCTCGATCTTCGCGATTATGCCGCTGAACAGGTCGGTCTCGTACACGGTCTTCGCGCCCAGCAGCACGCCGATGGTGCGCTCAAGACCCATGCCGGTGTCCACGTTCTTCTGCTCCAGGGGCGGGAAAGAGCCGTCCGCCTGCTTGTTGTACTGCATGAACACGTCGTTCCAGATCTCCAGGTACCTGCCGCAGGAACACGCGGGAGAGCACTCGGGAGAGCAGGGCGGCACGTCCTTGATTATGAACATCTCGGTGTCGGGGCCGCAGGGGCCGGTGGTGCCGGCGGGTCCCCACCAGTTGTGTTTGGCGCCCAGGTAGAAGATGTGGTCTTCCTTTACGCCGCACTCTTTCCAGTAGGACGCGGCCTCTTCGTCGCGGGGCGCCTTGTCGTCGCCCGCGAACACGGTGAAGGCCAGTTTGTCCTTGTCCAGGCCCAGGTACTCGGGGCTGGTCAGGAACTCCCAGCTCCAGGAGATGGCTTCCTTCTTGAAGTAGTCGCCCAGGGACCAGTTGCCCAGCATCTCGAAGAAGGTGCAGTGGCTGGCGTCGCCCACTTCGTCGATGTCGCCGGTGCGGATGCACTTCTGCACGTCCGTCAGGCGGGTGCCCATGGGGTGCTTCGCGCCCAGCAGGTAGGGCACCAGGGGATGCATGCCCGCGGTGGTGAACAGCACGGTGGGGTCGTTCTCCGGTATGACGGAGGCGGATGGGATCACCTTGTGGCCCTTGCTCTCGAAGAATTTGAGGTACATGCGGCGCAGGTCGGCCGCGGACTTGATGTTGGAATTCATGTATTATAGTCCTTTCGGAGAATTTGTACGTGTTTCGGGCGTCACACTTCCCTGCGGCCCTCGAAGGCGCGCAGAAGCGTGATCTCGTCCGTGTACTCCAGTTCGCCCCCCACCGGCACGCCATGGGCGATGCGGGTCACCTTTATGCCCATGGGCTTGATCAGCCGGCTTATGTACGACGCGGTGGCTTCGCCCTCCACGTCCGGGTTGGTGGCGAGCACCACCTCCTTGACCTCTCCCGAAGCCAGGCGGCTCATCAGCTCGCGGATGCGTATGTCGTCCGGACCGATGCCGTCCATGGGCGAGATCACGCCCCCCAGCACGTGGTACAGGCCGTTGTAGTCCCTCACCCGCTCCAGGGCGTTCACGTCCCGGGCGTCCCTGACCACGCAGATGATGCTCCTGTCCCGGGAATCGTCCCCGCACACGGAGCAGATCTCCCGGTCGGTCAGGTTATAGCACACGGGGCACAGGTGCACTTTCTTCTTGCCGTTGTATATGGCCACGGCAAGCTCGCGGACCTGCTCCTCGGGCATGCCCACGATGTGGAACGCCAGGCGCTGCGCCGTCTTTTTGCCTATGCCGGGCAGGCGGGACAGCTCGTTGGCGAGTTTGTCTATGGACTCGATGCCCGCCATTAAAACAGCCCCGGCATGCTCAGCCCGCCGGTCAGGCGTCCCATTTCGCTCTCAACGGCCTCGTCGGCGGCCTTGATGGCCTCGTTGACCGCGGCCATTATCATGTCCTGCAGCATATCCACGTCGTCGGGATCCACCGCTTCGGGCTTGATGGTGAGCGCCGCCAGCTGCTTTTTGCCGGTCACTTTCGCGGTGACCATGCCGCCGCCCGCGGACGCCTCGAACTCGCGCGCTTCCAGCTCCTGCTGCTTTTCGGTCATCTGCAGCTGCAGCTTCTGGGCCTGACGGGCCAGATTCTGAAGATTGCCTCCCATGCCCATGCCGGGAAAACCGCCGTGCTTCGCCATAGTATCTTCCTCCGTTTTTTATGCTCTTATGGTCTGGTAAATGGTTTTGATCGCCTTTTCGTAATCGTCGTCGTGCACGCCCAGTATAAGGTTAAGGCGCCCCGCGCCCTGGTTGATGGTGGAGATGGTTATCCCCTGCGCGCCCACCGCCGCCAGTATCCTGACGGTCATGTTCTCGCTCTCGGGCACGTTTTCGCCCACCACCGTTATCATGCTCAGGCCCTCCGTCACGTGGAGTATGTCGGGAGCGAGCACCCGGCGGATGTCGCCCAGGATCTCCTTTTTGCGGGGCCTGAGCAGGTCGCTCCTAATGACGATGGATATGGTGTCGATGCCGTTTAAGCACTGCTCGAAGGGCAGGCGGCGCGCCTTGAACAGCTCCAGCAGCGTGGCCATGAAGCCCGCGCCGTCGCTTACGAACTGCTTTTCCACCTGCAGTACGCTTAAGCCCTTCCTGCCCGCCACGCCCGTCACCGCCTGCCTGCCCGCGTCAAGGCGGGACACGGGCACTATCAGCGTGCCTTCGTCCTCGGGGCAGTTGGTGTTGAGTATCCTGATGGGGATGCCCGCTTCCCTTACGGGACGGGCGGCGTCGGCGTGCATGACGCTGGCGCCCATGTAGGACAGTATGCGCAGCTCGCGGTAGCTTAAGTTCCTTACGGTCTCGGGCTTTTCGACCACACGGGGGTCCGCCGCCAGCAGGCCGTTCACGTCCGTCCAGTTCTCGTACAGCTCCGCGCCCACCGCGGCAGCCACCAGCGCGCCGGTTATGTCGCTGCCGCCCCTTGAGAAGGTCTTTATGCCGCCCGTGGGGGTGGAGCCGTAAAAGCCGGGGATCACCGCGCCGTCAAGGCCGCTAAGCGCCCTGCCCAGGGACTTTAAGGTCTTTTCGCTGTCCAGGCTGCCGTCCCGGTCGAAAAACACGTGGCGAGCGGGGTTGACGAATTTCCTTCCCAGGTACAGGCTCATGAGCTTGCCGCTTAAATACTCGCCGCGGCTCATGCAGTAGTCCCTGTCGGGGCACGCGACGAGCGCGGACACGATCTGCCCGGCTTCCTTTTCGGCGTCGAAGTCCAGCCCGAGCTCTTTGGCGATGGCGGCGTAGCGCTGGGTGACGGGCTTCATAGCGATCGACACGCGCCCGCCCTTAAGCGCCCGCTGCCACACTTCCTCCAGCATGTCGGTGATCTTGATGTCGCCGCTGAAACGCTTGCCGGGGGCGGACACCACCACGAACCTCCTGCGGGGGTCGCTTTCGATGATGTCCCTGACTTTTTTGAACTGGGCCGCGTCCGCCAGGGACGTGCCGCCGAATTTCACGCAGACCATATGTTATCCTTTGCTTGGGTTATTTCGTTCTGTTCCCGGGGCGGAAGCGGATCCTGACCGCCCGCGTCCCCGTTTCGGTGACGATATACATCTTATGATTATATCATTATTTTATTGCCTTTTCAAGCAATAGCGCCGTCGTAATATAAGTTTAATCATTGACGCCGCCGTTTCCCGCCGTCCACACGCTGCTGCCCGCCTTTTTCATGCTGTCCAGCGCGCTTCTGAGCTGCCTTAGCACCTCGGGCGGCGCCTGCCCCTCCAGGCTCTGGTTCGCCCGGCACGCCCCCAGCTCCTCGCAGGCGTGCCTAAGCGCCACGTAGACGTACTTTACTCCCCCGCCGCCCTTCTGGTACGCGGCGTAATACCTGTCCACCCACAGGGTGCTGTCCCGCCCCCTCGCGATTATGGGCACGGGTATTTTCGCAAAATAATTGCGATACAGCTCCCTGTCCGTCACCTCCCGCGCGCCCGTAAAGCGGCTTAGCCTGTCCGCGAGCCGCCTAAGTTCCCTGATGCCGAGATTCCCCATATCCTTCTGCCTCCATCACGTCTTCCAGCTGCTTCAGCGCCGCCTTCGCGCGGCCGTACACCCCCTGTTTGCTCATGCCCAAGGCGCACCTGAGCGTCTTTATTTCGTCCCCGCCTATCAGTACGCCGCTAAGCAGCGCGCCGTTCACCGGGTCGCCTATCGCTTCCAGCAGCGTTTTTACCCGGGCGGTCTCGCCCGCGTACTCCCTTTCCGCGCTGTCAAGTTCGGTTTTGCAGTCCGCAAGGTCCGCCAAAACCGCCCCCATGTCCGCCTTTCCGTGCCCCGGGGCGGCGCTTATGCGGCTCACCCCGCCCTCCGCCTTCGCCCTGCGCGCGTAATACCTCGCCCGGGCGGGCGGCAAGGCGCAGGCGCTTTTGGTCCAGGCTGCGCTTTAAAACAGCCGCTTTCGGATACTCCATGCCTATCTTCATCCCTTCACCTCCGACTCCATACCTGCGTAAGCTGTGCGACTTACGTTTATTTCACAAAACAACAGTTGACTTGATCCAAGCGCAACTGTATAATACATGTCGCAGGTTTTTTGCGACTTGCGCATTATACCGCAATTCACTTGCGATGCGCAAGCGGGCAATACCGAAAATATTTTGCGATATTATTGTGGGATATACACAAAGGGGGCGGCGGCGCCCTCCCGGGAGGAGACAGATGAAATTCGGCGAAAAACTGCGCTGCCAGCGCACGCGCATGGGCTACACCCAGGAGCAGCTAAGCGAAATGCTGGGCCTTAGCAAGCGCACGGTGGAAGGCTACGAGGCGTGCCGGTTCTACCCCAAGAAGCGGGAGGTCTACGACCGCTTAAGCGGCATATTCGGCGTGGAGCGCAACTACTTCCTGACGGAAGACGATCCTGCCCTGCCCGACTCCGCCTCCGAAGCCGAGAAGGTGCTCGACCGGGTCCGGGCGCTGTACGCGGGCGGCAGCCTCTCCCCCCGGGACGAGGACGAGCTCGCCAGCGCGCTGATGGACGCCTACTTTATCGCCCGCCGGCGCAGGGAAGGGGGCAAAAAGTGATGTTCGAGCTCAAAAGCCGCTTTTCTCCCCGGGGCGACCAGCCCGAGGCCATCGAAAAACTGGTGAAGGGCGTCGAAAGCGGCATGAAAAACCAGGTGCTGCTGGGCGTGACCGGTTCGGGCAAGACCTTCACCATGGCAAACGTGATAAAACAGCTGCAGCGCCCCGCGCTGGTGATCGCCCACAACAAGACCCTGGCGGCGCAGCTGGCGGCGGAATTCAAGGAGTTCTTCCCCGACTCCGCCGTGGGCTACTTCGTGTCGTATTACGACTACTACCAGCCCGAGGCGTACATCCCCGCCACGGACACCTACATAGAAAAGGACTCCTCCATCAACGACGAGATCGACCGCATGCGCCACTCCGCCACCTCCTGGCTCTCCGAGAGGCGGGACGTGATAATCGTGGCGTCGGTGTCCTGCATCTACGGCATGGGCGACCCCGAGGAGTACCGCTCCCAGTCCATAAGCCTGAGGGAGGGCCAGAGGATAGACCGCGACGAGCTGATCCGCCGCCTGGTGGACATCCAGTACGAGCGCAACGACTTCGAGCCCAAGCGGGGCAGCTTCCGCGTGAAGGGCGAGACGGTGGAGATCGTGCCCGCCTCCCAGTTCGACAAGACCGTGCGGATCGAGTTTTTCGGGGACGAGATAGAGCGCATCAGCCACGCCGACACGCTCACGGGCAAGACGGTCACGCTCTTAAACCACGTGATCCTCTACCCCGCCACCAACTACGTGACCTCCTCCGAAAAACTGCGCCTGGGCCTTGAGATGATCGAAAACGACCTGCCCATAGAGGCTGGTGAGCTGGAAAACAACGGCCGCCTGCTGGAGGCGCAGCGCCTAAGGCAGCGCACCACCTACGACCTTGAGATGCTCAGGGAGATCGGCTTTGTCAACGGCATAGAAAACTACTCCCGCTACTTCGACGGGCGGCAGCCGGGCGAACCGCCCTTCACCCTATTGGACTACTTCCCGCGGGACTACGTGGTGTTCATTGACGAGAGCCACGTGACCATCCCCCAGATCCGCGCCATGTACAACGGCGACTTCGCGCGCAAGAGCACCCTGGTGGAGTTCGGCTTCCGCATGAAGAGCGCCTTCGACAACCGTCCGCTCAAGTTCTACGAGTTCGAGCAGCGCATCGGCCAGACCATATACGTGTCCGCCACCCCCGGTCCCTACGAAAGGGAGCGGGCGGAGCAGGTGGTGGAGCAGCTGATCCGCCCCACCGGGCTCATAGACCCCGAGATCATCGTGCGCCCAGCCGCCTACCAGGTGGACGACCTGCTGGGCGAACTGCGCCTGGTGGCGGAAAAGGGGGGCAGGGCGCTGGTCACCACGCTTACCAAGCGCACCGCCGAAAGCCTCACCGAATACCTGCGGGACATGGGCGTGAAGGTGGAGTACATGCACTCCGATGTGGAAACGCTGGACCGCATAGAGCTGCTTAAGAACCTAAGACAGGGCGTTTTTGACGTCCTGGTGGGAATAAACCTGCTTAGAGAGGGTCTGGACCTGCCCGAAGTGGAACTGGTCGCCATCCTGGACGCTGACAAGGAGGGCTTCCTGCGCAGCGAGACCAGCCTGGTGCAGACCATAGGCCGCGCCGCCCGCAACGTGGACGGGCGCGTGATAATGTACGCGGACAGCGTCACCCCCTCCATGCAGTTCGCGATAGACGAGACCAACCGCCGCCGCGAGATACAGAGCCGCTACAACGAAGAGCACGGCATAAAGCCCGAGAGCGTCAAGGCCGCGATAAAGGAGGCGCTGAGCGTGTCCCGCAAGGCGGACGCTTCCGCCGACGCGCCCATGGACGAGGAGGAAAAGCAGGTGGCTATCGGGCGCCTGAACGAGATGATGCTGGAAGCCGCCTCCCAGCTCGACTTCGAGAAAGCCGCCCGCCTCAGGGACCGCATGCTGGAACTGCAGGGCGCCGCCCCCATGGCTACCAACGAAAAGAGCCGCCGCGCCCGCCGGAAACGGCGCTCGTGACGACGGGTCATTGGTCGTTGGTCATTGGTCATTGGTCGCCTGCACAGGCGCAGGCAAAAAGTGTGAGCTGACGCAACAGCAGATAAACATCGGGAAGAGGCTGATATGAAAAGCTTTAAAGAACTGAGAGTATGGAACGAAAGCATGGATCTGGTCTGCTCGGTATATTCTTTGACAAAGCTCCTGCCGAAGGAAGAGCTGTACTCACTTTCGGATCAGATGCGCCGCGCGGCAGTGTCTATACCGTCCAACATAGCCGAAGGCAACAGCCGGGCAGGCGCGAAGGAACGCTTACGCTACCTGAACATCGCGATGGGTTCCGTATCCGAGCTGGAAACTCAGCTGATACTGTGCGCCAGGATAGGATACCTTTCCCCGGAACAGATACAGGAAACGGTGCAAAACTGCGAAAAGATCGCCCGTATGCTGGTCTCTTTCGCAGACACCATAAGTTCATCTCCGCAATACTGAACCGAGCCGCTCCCGGCTAACTTTGTCCGCCAACGGCGGACGACCAATGACCAATGACCAATGACTTCGGCTCCTGCCCGCCGACCAGCGACCGTTCACCGCTGCGCAAGCGACACATAATCCCGGCAAAGATAAGTTCGTCTCCGCAATACTGAACCGGGCCGTTCCCGGCTAACTTTGTCCGCCAACGGCGGACGACCAATGACCAATGACCAACGACTTCGGACGCGGCGGCGTCTGCCGCCGCTCTCACAGCTAACAGCTAACAGCTAACAGCTGACGGTGTCTCTCCCCATTATCCTGCAACGAAAGGACCTCATATATGGACAAATTCATCACCTGCAGGGGCGTAAGGGTAAACAACCTCAAGAATATCGACGTGAAGATACCCCGCGACAAGTTCACGCTCATCACCGGGCTGTCCGGCTCGGGCAAGAGCTCCCTGGCGTTCGACACCATATTCGCCGAGGGGCAGCGCCGGTACGT
>JAFWUC010000055.1 GCA_017518705.1 Clostridia bacterium | reverse complement strand
CAGGACACCGCCGGCGCAGAAGTGGGTGTAGTGCTGGTTCAGCTGATCCTGCTGGAGCCAGCTCCACAGGCCGACAGCCGCGTTCATGCCGAGCGGCTCGTTCATGGAGATGTACCGGGCGAAGACGTAGTCGCCCCAGGGTCCCATGAAGGCTGTCAGCACGGTGTAAATCACAATGGGCTTGGACAGGGGCAGGATTATCTTTACCAGCACCTTGAAGCGGTTGGCGCCGTCCACGCGGGCGGCTTCGTCCAGGCTCTTGGAGATGGTGTCGAAAAATCCCTTGGACACATAGTAGCCCATGCCGCTGGACGCCACGTATACGAGCAGCAGTCCGGGGATGGAGTTCTTCTGGGTCAGGCCCAGATCCGCCAGCACGCGGTAAAGGATGATCATGGTCATCATGCCCGGGAACAGGCCCAGCACCAGCATGAACTTCATCAGGGGCTTTCTCATCTTAAAGCGGAAGCGGCTCAAGGTATAGCTCATGCACAGCACGATGATCGTCTGCAGGGCGGCGGTCAGGATAGCCAGTACAAAGGTGTTAGTGTACCAGCGCCAGAAGTCCGTCTTGGCCAGGTTCACGTAATTGTCCCAGCCCCACTGCCTGGGGATAACGTAGCCCACCTGCCAGGTGGATTCCACGCGGAAGGACTGCAGCACTATGCATACGAACGGCACCAGCCATATGACGCTCATTATGACGAGCACGATGTATATGGCCGTGTTGCTGATGCGCCGGGAGGCCGTAAGCCCCATGTGCCGCTTCATGGTATTCTGCACTTTTACGTCACTCATCACTGGAAGACCTCCTCATTCTTGATGGAAGGCAGCAAGGAGTATGCCACCAGGGTGATCAGCGCGACTACCACGAACACCATTATGCCCACGACGGACGCCAGGTAGTACTGGCTCTCCGCGCCCATGGTGATCTTGTACAGCCAGGTTATGAGCAGGTCCGTGTAACCCACCGTGCCTGCCGAGTTGGATGCCGCAGGGTTGTTGGGAGCGCCGCCCGTGAGCAGGAAGATGACGTTGAAGTTGTTCATGTTGCCCGCGAACTGGGTGAGCAGGTACGGCCCGGTGACGAACAGCATGTAGGGCAGGGTTATCTTGGAATACTGCTGCCAGCCGCTCGCGCCGTCGATGCGGGCGGATTCGTACAGATCCTGGGGGATGTTCATCAAAATGCCCGTGGCGGTGAGCATGAGGTACGGTATGCCGATCCAGATGTTGATGATTATGACCGTCACCCGGGCCCATGAAGCTTTCTCAAAGAACGGCAGGGCCGTGTCTATCCACTTCATGTCGATCAGGAAGTTGTTTATAAGCCCGTTCTTCGCGAACATCTTGCTGACGTACAGCAGGCTGATGAACTGGGGAATGGCTATGGTCATTACCAGTATGGTGCGCCAGCCCTTCTTGAACCTGATGCCCTTTTTGTTGATTGCCATGGCCACCATCATGCCCAGGAAATAGTTGGTGAAGGTGGCGAAAAACGCCCAGATCAGCGTCCAGGTCAGCACCTCGCCGAAGGTGGCAGCGTAGCTTTGCGTGCCGGAAGCCGTGTTGCTGGTCCAGGAGAGCATGGTGTTAAAGTTGTCCAGCCCCACCCAGTGGAACAGGTTGTTGCTGTAGCCGTTGTGGGCGCCGTCGTAGTTGGTGAACGCCACCAGCATCATGAACACTATGGGCATCACCGTGAACACCAGTATGCCGGTCATGGGCAGCGCAAGCAGCGTCTTGTGGAAGGAATCGTCCACCAGGCTCCTTAAGTCGTCCCTGCCGCTTTTGAGCTTTTTGCCGGAAGCCAGTATCTGCTCCGCGGTCCGGCTCTGGCGGATGTTCACCCACCAGGTATAAATGAACGCGATCACGAAGAAGAGCGTGAGCACGCCGTAAAGCAGTATCTTGAAGGAGTTGTCGTTATAATGGGTGGTGTACACGTCCAGTATGACGTTGTAATCCTTCGTGGGTCCCAGCTTGCCCAGGGAAGGCAGCATGCTCAGCCAGTAGGCACCGGTGGTGACCATGTAGAATATGAACACCAGCTCGAACAGCAGAAACAGTATGCCGCGCAGGATCTGGCCGTGGGCGAAGCAGCCCGCGCCCATGATGAAGTAACTCAGGCGCGTGGACCTGGAGCCGTTTTTGAAGGTGGTCACCACCTCCGCAACGCCCAGCCCTATGCCCTTTATCAAGCTCCATATCGCGAGGCCCAGCTTTTTGATGCCGTGCCAGACCGCCACGGGTATGGAGCAGAAGAAGCTTTCCAGCCTGTACAAAAATTTCTTCAGTTTTGACAGGCGCAGGTATTCAAGGTCGCTGTATCTCTTCATAAGCATAGCCCCTTTGTAAATACGGCCGGGGCCAGAATTCGATCTGGCTCCGGCCTAATACCATACGTGTCAGAAGCCTTTCAAATCTTGACTTGATTCAGGATTAAAGGGTTTCGTGTGTCAGTTCTTAACGATGCTGAACGCCTCGCCGTCCCAGGTGATGGTGTAGTTGCCCGCTTCGGCGAACACGATGTTGTTGTCGGGGTTGTCAGCGCCCAGGTCCTTGATCAGCTCGGCGCCTTCGGTCACCTGAGCAAAGCCCTTGTCGGTGTCCCAGGAACCGGGATTGACCACGCGGCCGCCCATGTAATCGCTCTGGGGCACGTCGAAGGTCAGCGCGTAGGTGCCGTCGCCCTTGCTGGCCAGGTAGAATGCCTTGTCGGTGTCGGCGTTGTTCCAGCCGTTCCACGCGCCTACGAACAGCAGCGCGGTGTTGTCCAGGGTGAACAGCTCTTCGATCTTGGCCTGGTAGTTGTCCAGGGCGGCCTGCAGGCCGGCTTCGTCGGTGGCGAGCTTCACGTCGTCAGCGATGACCTGGGCGATTCCCCACCAGGAACCGTGGATCTGGCCCTGAGGCACGGAATAGGGAGCCTGCTTGAGCAGAGCAGCCAGGCCGGGGTTGGCCTGAACGGCTTCGGAAGACTGGGCGACCAGGTTGGAGGGACCCCAGCTCTTGGCCTCAAAGCGCTGCATCTGGCACTCTTCGCCGGTCAGATACTGAGCCAGGAAGTGGAGCGCGGCCTGACGGTAAGGATCGTTGCTGGGCTTTACACCCATGAGCTTGCAGCCGTTGAAGGAACCGATGTGGTACTCGACGCCGTCCACAGTGAAGGAAGGCAGGTCGGTGACGCCCAGGTTGTCGCCCAGGATCTGCTTGGCCAGCTCGTAGTCCCAGATACCGGTCACTACGACGGCGGCGTTGCTCTCGAAGGAGTCAGCCTTGGAAGAGGACAGGTGGAAGGGGCTCTTTACCAGCTTCTCCATGCCCTTGACGGCGATGAGGCCCTCGGGGCTGATGAAGGTGTCGCGCACGGAAATGAAGGTGCCCGCGTCATCGGTGGTCCACTCGCTCACGCAGCCGGTGCCGAAGAAGAAGGACGCCAGGTACCAGGCAGAGGTCTGCATCTCAAAGGCGAAATACTTCTGGGCGGCTTCGCAGTCGGCGATCAGGGCTTCCAGAGAGTCGATGTCTTCCTCGGGGATGACGCTCTTGTCGTAGAACATGAAGTAGCCGTTGTCGGCGGTCAGGGGATACGCGTACAGCGCGTCGCCGCTCTTGGCAGCCACGACAACGCCGGCAGCGTTCTCGGCGGAGACCTTTTCACTCGCCGCAACGCCCAGCTTGGACAGAGCACCGGCCTTTACCAGACGGGCGAACTGATCCTGCGGGAAGCAGAAGATGTCGCCGCCCGCGCTCACGTCGTTGACCATGTTGTCAGCGGCGACGGCTTCGGAAACGGCTTCGATGGTAGGATTGAACTTGATGCCGTACTGGTTGTTGCTGTTGAACGCCTCGATCTGCTGCGCGGTAAGGTCTTTGATCTCCTCGGCGACCCATACGGTGATGTCGTAAGAGTCGGCGAAGCTCTCACCCACAGCGGCCACGCCGGCCAGCATTACCAGCGCCAGGACCAGGGAAATAAGCTTCTTCATAAAAAACGCCTCCATAAGTTCAGGGGCTTGCGCCCCGTTTTTAACAGAAGTATTTTACATCATAAGAGCGTTTTTGTCAATACCGATTTAACACTGGGGGACGAAACGCGGCCCTTCCGGACCGCGTTTCGCTTGTGTCTGATTTCGGTTTTTCGGGCGCCGAAACGCCTGTTTTTACCTTACGATGAAAGTAGTGGGGATCTTGCGGGAGGTCTCGCCCTGGTAGGCGGAGTACACGCTTTCCCCGTCCACCATCAGCGCCGAGGAGTTGCCGCCGTCCAGGTTGCCCGCGTTCACGCAGCCCAGGCTGATGAAGATGTCCGCCATGTCGTCGAAGCTCGCACCGAAACTGTCGGGCTGGCGGCCCTGGATCACCACGAAGTATACGTGGCCTTCCCCGTCCTGCCCGATGCCCGTGCGGGCGGAATAGCTGCTGTTTTTGGGCTGATTGACCCTGTTTCCGTCCTGCACGAAGGCCTGGTTGAAGGCGAGCGCGTCCCTGAGCTGCATTTTCTTGAGCTGGTCGTTGGTGAACGTGCCCACGTGCAGCCTGTTCTCGGCGTCGAAGCCCATGACTATCTTGCAGTAGTCCGCCCGGACGTTGGCGTGCTTTTCTTCTCCCGCGCACACCACGTAGCCCTCCGCCTTGCCGGAGATGGAAGAGGTGCCGGAATCCGAGAACGCGCCTCCGTTTATGGCCACGACGGCGTTGTATTTGCTGCTGATCTGGTCTATCCTCCAGCCTTCGCCGGAGCCCAGTTTGTCAATTATGCCGACGCCTACCCGGGCGGGGTCGTCTGTCTTGACCACGTAGCCCCGGTAGCTGGGACCGGTGATGCAGCTGAGCTCCACGCCATCGCACAGTTCGCTCAGCCTGCGGGCGTTCTCCTCTTCCTTGATGTTGAGGAGCGCGGTGAAGCTAACCAGTTTGTAATCTTCTTTCTTGGGGTTGTTGGATATGTTCTCAAACGCCAGATGGTAGCTCACGGGATATTCCCTCACCAGCCCGTTGCGGTTGGAGTACCAGACCTTGTAGGTGCCCCACGCGTCGCACTCGAAGCTGCTGTCGCCCCCGCGCACGAAGTTGCCGCTGCCGGCGTCGTTGAGCTCCGTCCTGCCCAGTTTGCCGAACCAGCCCGAGTCGTAGCGGATGAGCATGTTCCAGGCGGGCGAGTCCCGCTTCACGTAGTTGCCGCTGCCCCATTTGTTGAGCTCTTCGGTCCCTACGCGGCACAGCGTGCGCAGCGTCTCGTTGGCCAGTTTGGAATACTTGGCTTCCAGGTCTTCCTCTTCGCCGAACGCGAGCGGACAGACGAGCAGAACAAGTGACAGAAGCGCCGCGATAAGCTTTTTCATTTCGTTCCTCCAAACGGGATGTTTACCGGATTATTGTACCCCGCATTCGGGCAAAAGTCAACCGCGCCGGGGTTTTATAAGCAAAGGCGGAAGGATCCCGTTCCTTCCGCCCGTCTATATGTTTTTATCAGGCCGCTATTCGGCTTCAACCGCCCTGCCCTCTTTTAAGGAGGCGGGCACGTTTATGAGCCTCTGGTTCCTGCTGCCTCTGAAGCGCAGCTCCAGCGTGCGCTGGCTGCGCACGAAGGGCCCGTCCACCAGAACGTCGGTGCTGTTTAGCAGCCGCGCCGTGTCGGGATCGGTCTTCGCGGTCTCGCTCAGCTGCTCCCAGGTCCAGCCCGAGTACGCCCACACGTTGAGGCCCGCCTGCTTGGCGGCTTCGGCGATCTCGGCGCAGGGCGCGCACTGGCAGAAGGGGTCTCCCCCGGTCAGGGTCACTCCGTCGAGCAGGGGGTTTTCCCGCATCATGGAAACGATTCGCTCGGTGTCGTCCTCTTTGCCGCCGTTAAAGTCGTGGGTGTCGGGATTGTGGCAGCCCGGGCAGTCGTGCGGGCAGCCCTGGGTGAATACCGCCAGGCGGAAACCCGGCCCGTCTACTATGGAATCGTTTACGATCCCCGCAATACGTATCTTCATCAGTCTATGCTGTGCTTGACCCTGTCGTGCTCCTCGGCTCTCTTGGCGTTGTTCCACTTGTCCATGGTGCCCACCAGGTAGCCGGTGATGCGGCGGATGCGCTCGAAGTGCACGCCGTCCTCTTTTCTGCCGCAGCTGGGGCAGGTGTCGCCGATGATGCCGTTAAAGCCGCACACGGGATCCCTGTCCACAGGGTGGTTGATGGAGCCGTAGCCTATGCCGCTCTCCTTCATGACCCTGACCAGCTTCTTGAAAGCTTCCAGGTTCTGGGTGGGATCGCCGTCCAGCTCCACGTAGCTGATGTGGCCCGCGTTGGTGAGCTCGTGATAGGGCGCCTCCAGCTTGATTTTCTTTATGGCGGAGATGTTGTAGTATACCGGGATGTGGAAGGAGTTGGTGTAGTACTCCCTGTCGGTGACACCGGGGATCACGCCGTACTTTTCGCGGTCGATCCTCACGAAGCGGCCGGACAGGCCCTCCGCGGGAGTGGCCAGCAGGGTGTAGTTGAGGCCCCTGGCCTTGCTGGTCTCGTCCATCTTCTGGCGCATGTAGCGGATGATCTCAAGGCCTAGGTTCTGCGCCTTTTCGCTCTCGCCGTGATGCTCGCCGATCAGCGCCTTGAGCGTCTCGGCCAGGCCGATAAAGCCCACGGACAGGGTGCCGTGCTTGAGCACCTCGCCCACTTCGTCGTCCCAGTCCAGCTTCTCACTGTCCAGCCACACGCCCTGTCCCATCAGGAAGGGGAAGTTGCGGACCTTTTTCTTGCACTGGATGGCGAAGCGCTCGGTCAGCTGGTCGATGGTCAGGTTCATCATCCTGTCCAGCTCGCGGAAGAACAGGTCGATGTTGTGGTTGGCGTTTATGGCGATGCGGGGCAGGTTAATGGAGGTGAAGGACAGGTTGCCGCGGCTGTAGGTGATCTCCCTGTCGGGATCGTACACGTTGCCCACCACGCGGGTACGGCAGCCCATGTAGGCGATCTCGGTCTCGGGATGGCCGGGCTTGTAGTACTTGATGTTGTAGGGCGCGTCCTGGAAGGAGAAGTTGGGGAACAGGCGCTTGGCGCTCACCCTGATGGCCAGCTTGAACAGGTCGTAGTTGGGCTCGCCGGGGTTGTAGTTCACGCCTTCCTTCACGCGGAAGATCTGTATGGGGAATATGGGAGTCTCTCCGTGGCCCAGACCCGCTTCGGTAGCCAGAAGCAGGTTCTTCATGACCATGCGCGCTTCCTCGGAAGTGTCGGTGCCGTAGTTGATGGAGGAGAAAGGCACCTGGGCGCCCGCGCGGGAGTTCATGGTGTTCAGGTTGTGCACCAGGGCTTCCATCGCCTGATAGGTGGCGCGGTCGGTCTCCTTCTCCGCCTTGGAGTGGGCAAATCTCTGCAGCTCGGCGATCTCGTTTTCGGCCACGCCCAGCTTTTTGAGCTCTTCGGCTTCGGCGGCGTCAAATCCGGCGTCGGAGACCAGAGTGGGCTTGAGGCCCTTTTCGGCCAGCTCCGCCAGGTAGGCCTTGACGGGCTCGGTAGCGTCTTCCATGCCGCACTTGAGCTCCAGCGCACGCACCATGTTGTCCCTGTAGCGCTTGGCGAAGGTCTTCCTTACGCCGATAGCCATGGCGTAGTCGAAGTTGGGCACGCTCTGGCCGCCGTGCTGGTCGTTCTGGTTGGCCTGGATGGCGATGCAGGCGAGGGCGGAATAGGAAGCGATGTCGTTGGGCTCCCTGAGCACGCCGTGGCCGGTGGAGAAGCCGCCCTTGAACAGGCTGATCAGATCGATCTGGGTGCAGGTGGTGGTGAGGGTGTAGAAGTCCATATCGTGGATATGGATGTCGCCGTTGTTGTGGGCGGCGGCATGTTCGGGCTTGAGCACGAACATGGTGTTGAACTGCTTGGCGCCCTCGCTGCCGTACTTGAGCATGGCGCCCATGGCGGTGTCGCCGTTGATGTTGGCGTTCTCGCGCTTGATGTCGCTGTCGCGGGCGGCCTTGAAGGTGATGTCGTCGTAGATGCGCATCAGGCGGGTGTTCATCTGGCGCACGCGGCTTCTCTCCGCGCGGTAGACGATGTAGCTCTTGGCGGTGTTCACGAAACCGTTGTCCAGGAGCACACGCTCGACTATATCCTGCACCTCTTCCACGGTGGGCGTGCCGATCTTCTCGTCGGAGTTGATCCGGTTGACCACCTGGTGCGCCAGCTCCTCGGCTACGTTCAGGTTCTTCGCGCTGCCGCTGGCTATGAACGCCTTATTTATCGCCGATGAGATTTTTTCCTCGTTGAAGGGAACTTTGCGCCCGTCGCGCTTGATGATGGTATCTATCATAATCTGCCCTCGCAAAAATAGTCAAATATATACGCGCAGAGCTCTGCGCGTCTTCGCACTGTCAATTATAGGCTGTAAAACCGCCAAAATCAACCTTCCCGGAACGATTTTACATTTTAACTTTGTTTAGCCAATTTGTTGCCAAATTGTCATATTCTGCGTCGCCAAAGCCCTTGACAAAGGCAATTTTTAGCTTTGTCAGAAATTTGACTATTTCCCGGATTTGCTGTATAATATTAAGTTGATAAAGTATGCTGCAAACGGAGAAAAACCATGAAGATAACCGTACTTGACGGCTACGCGGCCAATCCGGGCGACATCCCGTGGGACGAGGTGTCGCGTCTGGGCGAACTCACCGTTTACGGCCGCAGCAAGCCGGAAGAGATAATCCCCCGGGCCCTGGACTGCGAGATCCTGCTCACCAACAAGTGCGCGATCACGCGGGAGATAATCTTCTCCCTCCCGCGCCTTAAGTACATAGGCGTGCTGGCAACGGGCTACAACAACATCGACCTGGACGCCGCCCGGGAAAAGGGCGTGGCGGTGACCAACATCCCCGCTTACTCCACCTCCTGCGTGTCCCAGCTGGTGATGGCTTTCATACTCGAAGCCGCCATGCACGTGGGCGAGCACAGCCGCCTGTGCCTGGAAGGCGCGTGGCAGCGCTGCCCCGACTTCTGCTTCTGGAAGTATCCCCTGGCGGAGCTCGAGGGCAAGACCCTGGGCATAATCGGCCAGGGCCGCATAGGCAGCCGAGTAAAACAGCTGGCCGAAGCGTTCGGCATGAAAACGATCGCCTATTCCCCGTCCCGCTGCGATAAGAGCGTGCTGGACGAGATATTCGCCAAAAGCGACATAATCTCCCTGAACTGCCCCCTGAAGCCCGAGACCAAGGGGCTGATCTGCCGCGACACCGTCTCCCGCATGAAGAAGGGAGTGTGGATCGTCAACACCGCCCGCGGTCCCGTGGTCGACGAAAACGACATGGCCGAAGCGCTCAGGAGCGGTCAGGTGGGCATGTACATGGCGGACGTGGTGAGCAAAGAACCCATAGAAGGAACAAACCCGCTGCTCACGGCGCCCAACGTGATGCTCACTCCCCACATAGGCTGGGCCAGCCTGGAGGCGAGAAAACGGCTAATGACCGTTTCCGCCCGGAACATCGCCGCCTTCCAAAATGGAGAAAGGCTCAACCGGGTAGAATGAATCCAAAGCTCAAAGGTTCGATTTTGGTGGCATTAAGCGGCATAAGCTGGAGCTTTTCGGGGGTACTGAGCAAAAACCTGGAGTGGAGCGCCCTGTCCAAGGCGGGCGTGCGCTCGATAGTGGCGGTGCTCATGTTCGCCTGGCTCAGGAAGGGCTTCAGGCTCAAACTCACCAAAGGCACGCTGATAGGCGGGCTGGGCGTGGCGCTGACCAGCCTGCTGTACCTGACCGCGCTTAATCTCACCACCGCCGCCAACGCGATCACGCTGCAGTACTCCATGCCCGTGTACGTGGCGCTGTTCGACTTTCTGCTGTTCAGGAAAAAACCTACCCTGAAACAGCTGTGCATACTGCCCCTGCTGATACTGGGCGTGGCGCTGTGCTGCGCGGGAGACAGCGAGGGCGCCGAGCTCAAATACGCGCATATCGGGAACCTGATCGCGCTGCTCTCGGGCGTAAGCTTCTCCGCGGTGTTCCTGGCGTCCCGCCTGGACGACCAGGACACCACGGATTACACATACCTGGGCAACCTGCTGACCGTGCTGATGGTCTTCAGCCTGCCCTTCGACCCGCATGTAAAGTTCGGTTTTGCCCTGCCCGTGCTGAAAGACTGGCTGCTGGTGTGCCTGATGGGCGTGAGCCTGGGGCTCGGCTACATGCTGCTGGCGCTGGGGCTTAAGACGGCGTCACCCCTGAGGGCGGCGGTGCTTGAAAACCTGGAGCCCGCGCTGAATCCCGTGTGGGTGTTCCTGTTCATAGGCGAGCGGCCCGACCTGACAGGCATACTGGGCTGCTGCATAATCCTGCTGAGCGTGGTGCTGTTCGCCATGCTGCCGGACCATAAGGCTGCAGACACAGCCGAAAAGGATAGAATATGATCTCGACCGAAACCGTTGATAAAACCAAACACCGCGCTTCCGCCGCCCGAAAGACCGCGGCAGTTAAGAGCTCCGGCGCAAAAAAGCGCAAAAAGACCAAGAAGAACCAGTACTGCTGGTGGGCGCTGCCCGCGGCGTGCCTGGCGGTGGTGATTATCGCCGCCTGCGCGCTGTTCGGCCTTAACGAGTACGAGAGCTACGGCGAGTTCAGGCAGATGAAGGCCGAGGTGCTCAACCAGTCCTTCTACGACGGCACCCACATAGAGGGCTACGACGTGTCCGGCTGCAGTTTGGAAGAAGTCAGTCAGTTCTGGGCCAAGAGCATAGAGACCCCGCTCAAGCAGACCGGCGTGGCCTTCACCGCAAACGGGGAAAGCTTCTTCGTTTCGGCGGAAGAGCTGGGCTACGTGAGCGACTATCAGACGGTGATCTCCCAGGCTTGGTCCGCCGGGCGGAGCGGCTCCCTTGAAGAGATGGCCCGGGGCATCCGCGCCCGCCACGACGATGGCTGCACATTCGAAGTCAGCCGCCGGCTGTTCGATCCCGCCATGTTAAGGGAAGTGACCGACTCCATCGCCGCCAAGTACACCAAGCAGGCCGTGGACGCCACCATAACCAACTTTGATTTTTCCAAGCGCCAGTTCACCTTTTCGCCCGAAGAGGAAGGCTCCTACGTCGACGCCCAGAAGCTGTACGAACAGGCCTCGAACCTGATGATGAACGGCGGCGGCGAGATAAACGTGGAGATCACCCCCGTGCATCCCTCCGTCACTATGGAGTCCGTGTCCTCCCGCTACGGCATGATCACCCAGGCGGTCACGCGGGCGTCCTCCTCCAGCAGGGACCGCCTGACCAACATCCGCCTGGCCTGCTCGTCTATAAACGGCGCGGTGGTCAAGCCCGGCGCCACGTTCTCGTTTAACGGCAGGGTCGGCCCCCGCACGGAGGCGAAGGGCTACCGGGTCGCCACGGTATACCAGGACGGCGAGGTGGCCGAGGACTTCGGAGGCGGCATCTGCCAGGTGTCCACCACGCTGTGGAACGCGGCCATGAAGGCGGACTGCGAACTGGTTGAGAGGCACAACCACTCCATACCCGTCAGCTACGTGGACAAGGGCAAGGACGCGACCGTGTCCTACACCAGCCAGGACATGAAGTTCAAAAACACGTCCTCCCAGCCCATGTGCATAGTGGCATACGTGAACGAGTCCAAGCGCGTGATAGTCGAGATATACGGCCTGCTGCCCGAAAACGGCGAGTATATAAAGATCGAAGGCAAGGTCACCAAGACCATTCCCCTGCCCGACCCGGTCTACACCAGGAACCCCTTGCTGGACAGCGGCCAGAGGGTCACCACCAGCGAGGGCAGGAAGGGCTACAAGGCCACCACCTACCGCATATACTATACCGCCGACGGCAACGAAATACGGCGCGAGACCCTGTGCACCAGCTATTACAAGGAATCCGCGCCCAGGATAGACTACAACTGAGGAGCTGCATATGAGTCAGGAAGAACGTATCTTTCAGGGCGTGCTGTTCGCCCCCGGCGCGCAGGAGCTGCGCGCGATAAAGCTCAAGGCCCACTGCCTGGACATGGACTACAACCGCACCTATGAGTACGAGACCGAGAAACGGGCGGAGATACTCAAAAAGCTGCTGGGCAGCTTCGGCGAGGGCAGCTTCATCCAGGGGCCCATACAGTTCCATTACGGCGTGCACACCTTCATCGGCAAGCGCTTTTTCGGCAACTTCAACCTGACCGTGCAGGACGACGGGAAGGTCACCATAGGCGACGACTGCAACTTCGGTCCCAACGTCACCATAGTCACCCCCGTGCATCCCATGCTGGCGGATGAGCGCTTCCGCTTAAAGGACGAAAACGGCGCTCCCGCCCACGCCTGCTACGCCAGGCCCGTCACTATAGGCAACGACTGCTGGCTGGGCGCCAACGTGGTGGTGTGCCCCGGCGTGACCATCGGCGACAGGTGCGTGATAGGCGCGGGCAGCGTGGTTACGCGGGACATCCCGTCCGATTCCTTCGCCGCGGGCGTGCCCTGCCGCGTCATACGTCCCATCACAAAAGAAGACTCCATGATCAACAAACCCGAGCTGCTGGGCGGCTACACCCTGTTGGACAAGTAAAACTGCCGGGAGGATAAAGCCATGCGTCCCGTACTTACCGCAAGCCAGATGCGCCGGGCGGAGCAGGCGCTGTTCGACACGGGCGTGTCCTCATACTCGCTTATGGAAAAAGCGGGGCATGCCCTGGCTCAGCAGGCGCTCAGGCTGCTTGAACCCGGTGAGACCGCCGTGTTCGCCTGCGGCAGCGGCGGCAACGGCGGGGACGGCTATGCGGCCGCGCGGTTTCTGAGCCATATGGGCGTGCGCGCGGTGGCGATGAGCGTGTATCCCCCGTCTTCCGCCGACTGCATAAAGAACCATGACCTGGCGAAGGGCGCGGTGTTCTCCGTATGCGGCATTTCCGCGCTGGACAGCCTGCCCCGCCCCGGCCTGTGGGTGGACTGCGTGTTCGGCACCGGTCTTAACCGCGCTCCGGACGAAGTCGCGCTGAGCGTCTTCCGCCGCATGAACGCGGACAGGGAAAAAGGCAGCCGCGTGCTGTGCTGCGACGTCCCCTCCGGCCTGAACGCGGACACCGGCGCGTACTGCGCCGACTGTCCCTGCGCGGACGTGACCCTGACCTTCCAGTTCCGCAAAGCGGGCCAGCTGCTGGGCAGGGGCAAGGACGTGTGCGGGCAGCTGGAAGTCGCCGACATTGGCATCCCGGACGTGTACGCCCCCGCCGAATGCGCGCTGCTTGTCGAAGACTGCGACGTAAAGGCCGCCCTGCCCCGCCGCATGCCCGCCGCGCACAAAAACGATTTCGGGCATCTGCTGATCTTCGCGGGCTCAAAAGGCATGGCAGGCGCTGCGGCGATGTGCGCCATGAGCGCGTCCAGGAGCGGCGCGGGGCTGGTGACCGTGGCCTGCGCGGAGTCCTGCCTTGATATAATACAGGCCCTCGCCCCCACCGCCATGTGCCTGCCCCTGCCCGAGACCGACGGGATGATAAGCGATGCCGCCCTGGAAAAGCTTTCGGGCGCGCTCAAGGGCAAGACCGCGTTTGCCGCAGGCCCGGGGCTCGGGCGCGGCGCCTCGGTACGTTGCCTGCGCATGCTGCTGGAAAGCGGGCTTAACGGCGTATTCGACGCGGACGCGCTGAACATCATCTCCGCCGACAGCGAGCTCAAATCTCTGCTGTGCGGGCGCCACGCCGTCACTCCCCATCCCGGCGAAGCGGCACGGCTGGCGGGACAGACGGGGCTTTCCCAGACGGAATACGCCGAAACGATACACGCTCTCGGCTGCGCCGCGCTCATTAAGGGGGCGGGCAGCGTCATAAAGGGCAAGGGGCTGCTCCTCGTGTCCGGCGGCGCCTCGGGAATGGCCAAAGGCGGCAGCGGCGACGTTTTGACCGGTATAGTGGGCGCGCTGCTGGCCCAGGGGCTCGAACCCGAGACCGCGCTGTGGGCGGGCGCCCATATCCACGCCATTGCGGGCAGGACAGCCTCTAAAGAGCTGGGCGACGCTTCCATGATCCCCACCGACATAATCGCCCGGCTCCCGGACGCGTTCAAGCATGTATACTCTAAATGAATTGTCTGACCTTTTAAGGCGCCTGGTACCCCGGGAAGCGTTCGTAAGACTCGGCAGGGGCAAAGCGCTGTTCGTAAGCGACTGGCCGCTGCGCTGTCCCGGATTCTCCCTTGAAGAAAAGGAGTTCTTAGTCGAGATCGATGGCGGGCTCGCCTGCATAACTCCCCGTTTTACCAGCGCGCCGGAAACGCTGAAAAGCGATCTGGTCGGCATATACAAGACCCCGGAGCTTTCGGATAAGCGGCTCAGGCAGCGCCTCGCGCTGGCGCTCAGGCTGGGCAGGGTGGATGAAAGCGCGTACCTGGAAACACTACTTTATCATATGGAGGCCGCGGATGAAGATCAAATGGCTGGGACACGCCTGCTTTAAGCTCACCTGCTCGGGCGGCGAAAGCGTTATCACCGATCCCTTCGACCCCAGCGTGGGCTACGGGGAACTGAACGAGACGGCGGATATACTGACCGTGAGCCACGGGCATCACGACCACTGCTTTACTGAAGGCGTAAAGCGCGCAAAGCTCACCGTGGTCCGCGCCGGGGAATACGTCTGCGGCGGCGTGAAAATAACCGCCCTTCCCTGTTTCCACGACGACTGCAAAGGCGCGAAGCGCGGCAGCAACCTTATCGTAAAGATACAGGCGGACGGGCAGACCGCCGTGCACCTGGGCGACCTGGGCCACATGCCCGACAAGGCGCAGCTCGAGTTCATCAAAGGCGCCGACGCGCTTCTGATACCCATCGGCGGCTTCTACACCATCGACACCAAAACCGCGCTTGAAATAATCGATCTTGCCCGGCCCCGCAGCGCCGTGGCAATGCACTTCAGCAACGATTTCTGCCGGTTCCCCATCTCCTCCGCCGAGGAGTTCATAAAGTCGTCCGGCGCCAGAATAATAAAAGGAGAAGCGGACATTTCCTCGCTTCCCCCGTATGCCGTGTTCGATTTTCAGGCCGAATAAGCCGCTCTAAAACGCCATTTCACTCAGCGCCCGGGCCAGTTCCCGGGCGTTTTCGTCGCCTTCGGCAAGCGAGGACACGACCGTGTCCCTGCCGAATGGCTTATTTATAAGCAAAGGATATATTTTCTCCGCCGCTTCGGTATCCAGGCTGTCAGTAAACAGACCGAAGTCTGTTATCCTGCCCTCTTTGACCTTGAAGCACAGCTGCGCGAGCCCCCACGTGAGCCTGGTCTCCAGCTTTACGTCGTACGCGGGCGTCTGCCCATAGATCCATTCCTCCGAATAATGCTTGCCCAATAGGCTGCCCATCTCGTCCTCATGCCCGCCGGTCAGCGAAAACTCCTCCGCCTTGCCGTACGCCGCCTCAAATTCCCGGATTATGGCTGCTTTCAGCCCGCTCACCGTTATATCGGGGGCTTTTTCTTTCAGGTTGCCCACCCGGGAGCGCACGGACTTTATCCCCTTTGCCTCAAGCTTCAGGGGCGAAGGCTTGAGATAGTCCGAAAGCACGCCTAAGTCAGCGTCCACCAGCAGCGTGCCGTGGCGCATGCGGTTCAAGCCTCTTTTCGCGAAGGCGGTGCCGGAGACCTTGAGCCCATCCAGGCAGATGTCGTTGCGCCCGGTGACCTCGGCTTCAAGGCCCAGCGCTTTCAGCGCGTCGAGGATGATGCGCGTCTGTCTGCCATCGTCGTACACGCTCTCGTGCGCCAGGAAGGAATAATTGAGGTTGCCTTCGTCATGATACACCGCGCCGCCCCCCGACACGCGGCGCGCCAGTATTACCCCGTCCCTTTTCAGGCGGCTTATGTCGCACTCCAGGTACGGGTTCTGGTTGCGCCCTATGATAACGGAAGGGCGGTTTATGTAGAAGAAGAGTAAAATCTGCCCCGGGGGCAGAGCGTTCAGGAAAAACTCGTCCAGGGCGAGATTCTCCCTCGCGTCCGTTCCCGGGGCTGTATAGATCAGTGACACTTAAACGCCGGCCTTCGCCCTGCGGATCATTTCCACGTCGGAGGGCTGGGTCTCGTTCACATATCCCGGCAGGGGCACGATGCGGGTGTGGATCGCGTCGATGATCCACTTGGCCTGCGGGAAGAAGTAGCTGTCGAACTCGAAGGGCGGGGTGATCCAGTTGCGGGCGCCTACCACCACGCAGGGCGCGTCCAGATAGTCGAATGCCAGCTCGGTGATGTTGGCCGCAACGTCGTTCAGGAAGCTGCCCCTCTGGCACGCGTCGGACACCAGCACCACGCGGCCCGTCTTCTTCACGGACTCGATGATGCGCTCGTAGTTCAGCGGCACCAGGGAGTGCAGGTTGATGACCTCGGCCTCCATGCCGTACTTTTCCTTCAGTTCCTTGGCCGCGTCCATGGCCCTGTACAGCGCCGCGCCCACGGTCAGGATGGTCACGTCCTTGCCTTCCTGGATCACGTTCACGTCGCCGATCTCGATGGAGTACTTCTCCTTGGGCACGCCGCCCTCGTGGAACATTTCGCCCATGTCGTAGATCCTCTGGCTCTCAAAGAACACCACGGGATCGGTGCCGTCCAGGGCGGTCTGCATCAGGCCCTTGGCCTCCCAGGGAGTAGCGGGGAAGCAGACTTTAAGTCCGGGGATGTGGGCGCACAGGCTGGTCCAGTCCTGAGAGTGCTGGGCGCCGTACTTGCTGCCCACGGACACGCGCAGGATCACGGGCATCTTGAGGATGCCGGCGCTCATGGCCTGCCACTTGGACATCTGGTTGAATATCTCGTCGCCCGCGCGGCCGATAAAGTCCGCGTACATGAGCTCTACCACCGCTCTGCCGCCGCACATGGCGTAACCCACCGCGCTGCCCACTATGCAGGCTTCGCTGATGGGGGCGTTGAACAGGCGGGAGTGCGGGAGCACGTCAGGCAGTCCGCGGTACACGGCGAACGCGCCGCCCCAGTCCCTTACGTCCTCGCCATAGGCGACCAGGGTGGAATCCTCGTAGAACTTGTCGATCAGGGGCTCGAAGATGGCGTCCCTGATGTTGAAGGTCTTCATCTTGCTCACAGGCTTGCCGGTCTCGTCGAAGGCGGAACGGCTCTTGCCGGCGATCTGCTGCACGCGGGGGCACTCCTCCTTGGGAGCCAGCACGCGACTTTCCTGGTCACCGAAGCTGTTGACCTTTTCGTTGGAGAACATCAGGCGCTCCACGACCAGGGGATCGGCGGTCATGTCGGCGTAGGGGCTGAACTCCTTGTCCGCGGCGTGACGGCAGATGTTGGTCATGCGCTCCTTAGTCTCGGCCAGGATCTCCTCGAACTTGTCGTCCTTGGCGACGCCGGCTTCCACCAGGCTCTGACGGTAGGTGATGATGGGATCCACGGCCATCCAGTCGTTGATCTCGTCCTTCTCGCGGTAGGCGTTCTGATCGGACACGCTGTGGCCGCAGAAGCGGTAAGTAAGGGTATCCAGCAGCACGGGGCCGTCGCCGCTCTTGAGGATCTCCAGCTTCCTGCGCATGGCGTCGATGACAGCGAGGGGATTGAAGCCGTCCACGCGCTCGGAGTGCATCTGGTTGGGGGTAAAGCCCGCGCCCAGCCTGGCCAGCATGTCGTAGGCCATGGTCTCGCCCTTGGTCTGGCCGCCCATGCCGTAGCCGTTGTTGAAGATGTTGAACAGGATGGGCAGACCGCTCACTTCACGGCCGTCGTCGCCCCACAGGGTGTGGAACTGGTCCATGCAGGCGAAGTTCAGCGCTTCCAGCACGGGGCCGCAGCCCAGGGAACCGTCGCCGATGTTGCAGACCACGAAGCCCTTCTTGTCGTTGCACTTCTTGTACAGCGCCGCGCCGGTGGCGATGGGAGCGCTGCCGCCCACGATGGCGTTGTTGGGATACACGCCGAAGGGCAGGAAGAAGGCGTGCATACTGCCGCCCAGACCCATGTGGAAGCCGGTCTTGCGGGCAAAGATCTCGGAGAGTGTGCCGTAAAGGATGAAGCGGATGGCCAGCTCCTTGACGCTGTCGGTCTTGCCCATCTTCTCAACGGCCCTTAGGGTCGCGCCGCCCAGGAAGCTTTCCATTATCTTGAGCAGTTCGTCATCGGACAGCTTCTGGATGGAGGACAGCGCCTTGGCCAGTATCTCGGAGTGGCTCCTGTGGGAACCGAACTGATAATCGTTGGGGGTCATCAGATAAGCCTGGCCCACGCACGCGGCCTCCTGGCCCACGGACAGGTGGGCGGGGCCGGGATAGGTGGTCTCCACGTTGTTGTACACCTTCTGGGTCTTGATGGAGGTGAGCATGCTCTCGAACTCGCGCAGGATGGTGATGTCGCGGTAGATGCGCAGCAGCTCGTCATCGGAGAAGTTCGCCCTCTCCTCCTGTACGGTCTTGGAGTAGGCGTTTACGGGGATGTCGGTAAAGTGGATAGTGCTTTTGGCTCTGATCTCGTCCGGGCCGTAGTATAATGACTTAGGCATGGTAAAAACCCCTTTCTTTGATTACAGTTTGAATATGGCTTCCCTGATGACTTCGCATACGGTGGGATGCGGGAATACGAACTTCTTGAGCCGCTCGGGCGGCAGCTCGGTGTCCACCATCATGGCGGCGGACAGGATCATCTCGCTGGCGTAGGAGCCCACGATGTGGCAGCCCACCAGGCGGTTTTTGTCCGTGTCCAGCACCAGCTTGCAGAAGCCCTTGCCCGCGTCCACTTCGGCCACGTACCTGCCCGCGTAGAGCATGGGCACGTTGACTTCCCTGACCTTCAGGCCCGCCTTTTCGGCGGCTTCCTTGGTGTAGCCCACGCTGGCGACCTCGGGATCGGTGTAGATGACGGAAGGGATGGAGTTGTAGTTGATCCGGTCCTTTTTGCCCAGGATATTGTTCACGGCCACTTCGGCTTCCCTGTACGCGGTGTGCGCCAGCATCAGCTTGCCGTTGCAGTCGCCTACCGCCCAGACGCCGGGCACGGAGGTGGCGAGGGTCTCGTCGGTGACGATGGCGCCGCGGTTCATCTCCAGGTTCAGGCTCTCAAGCCCCGCGCCTTTCGTGGCGGCGCGGCGGCCGACGCTGAGCAGCACCTTGTCGCAGGGGCACTCGTGCTGTCCGGCAGCGTCCTCATAGACCACTGCGCCGGGCTTCACGGAAAGCACCTTGGCGGAGAGTTTGAACTCCATGCCCCGCTTCTCGTACTCGGCCTGCAGCACCTTGCACACGTCACGGTCGGTCGCGCCGGCGATCTTGTCCAGCATTTCGATAACGGTGACCTTTACGCCCACGCTGGCGAAGTAGCAGGCCATCTCAAGCCCGATGACGCCGCCGCCGATCACGGCCAGCGCCTTGGGCAGCTGGGTCTCGTCCAGGATCTCGCGGTTGGTCATCACGAAGCCGCTCTCCACGCCTTCCTTGACGCCGGGGATCGGCGGCACCGCCGCTTCGGAACCCAGCGCCAGTATGAGCCGATCAGCCAGATAGGTCTTGCCTTCGGCTTCCACGGCGAACTTGCCGTCCTGCTTGCCCTTGACTTCCGCCAAAGCGCTCACAACGTTTATCTTGTTGGCGCTCATGGTCATGCCCACGCCGCTCACCAGGGTCTTTACCACCTTGGCCTTGCGCTTTATCACCTGGGCGTGGTCAAAGGTCACATTCTCGCTCTTTACGCCGAAAGCGGCGCTCTCGGTGGCGTGGCGGTAGAGTTTCGCGGAATTGAGCAGGGTCTTGGTGGGGATGCAGCCCTCGTTAAGGCACACGCCGCCCAGCGCCCTTTTCTCGAACAGGCACACCTTCAGGCCGCCCTGCGCCACTCTTTCGGCGGCAAGATATCCGCCCGGGCCTCCGCCCACAACGATAAGATCAAATGCGTCCATGCTTTATCTCCTTTACTTTGCCAGAAGCAGAGTGAACTTTTCCAGGTTCTGGCACAGTTCCTTGACGAATTTGCTGGCGGGAGAACCGTCCACCGCCCTGTGGTCGTAGGTGAGGCTCAGGCCCATGGCGGGATACAGCTTGATCTGGCCGCCCTCTTCCCTGACCCTCTGGGTGATGCCGCACACGCCCAGTATGGCGGTCTGGGGCGGATTGATGACGGGAGTGAACATCTCGACGCCCGTGCTGCCCAGATTGGATACGGTGAAGCTGCCGCCGGTGAGCAGGTCGGGGCTGATGGCGCCGCTGCGGGCGGCCTCGGCCAGGGTCTTGACCTCTTTGCTGATCTCCAGCAGGCTCTTGGTATCGGCGTTAAAGATGGTGGGCACCATAATGCCTCTGGGAGTATCCACGGCCACGCCCAGGTTCACGTGCTTGAAGCGGCGCAGGGTGGTGTCGTCCACCATGTTGGCGTTCAGGTCCGGGAAGGCGAGCAGCGTGCGGGACACGGCGTAAAGCACCATGTCGCCCAGGGTGATGCCGCCCACGTCTCCGCCCGCGGCCTTGCATTCCTTGCGGAACGCCTGGATGGCGGTGGCGTCGAAGGAGTGGTGGTTGGTGAGCTGCGCCATGGTGGACAGGCTCTGGGTCATGCTGCGGGCGATAGCCTTCCTGATGCCGGAGAACTTGACGTCCTCGAACTCGGGAGCGGGGATCTCCGCCTTGGCGGGCTCGGCAGCGGGGGCTTTTGCGGGCTCCGCCTTGACAGGCGCGCCCTCTTCCATGAGCTTTCTCACGTCGCGCTCGATTATCCTGCCGTCGGGGCCGGTGGCGGTGGCGTCGGAAGCGTTCACGCCGGCTTTTTCGGCCAGCGTCCTGGCCCTGGGAGACACCTTTATCTCGTCCCCGGGCTTCGCGGTAGACTGGGCGGCGGGCTTGGCTTCCGCCTGGGCAGCGGGCGCTTCGGGCGCTTTTTCCTCCGCCTTGGGTGCTTCCGCGGCAGCCGCGCCGGCGGGCTTGAGCTCGTCGAAGTTTTCGCCGGGCTTGCCTATGGCGCATACGTTGGTAAAGCAGGGCACTTCGTCCCCGTCGTTAAAGAATATGGCCAGGATCGTGCCTTCCTCGGTGCTTTCGCACTCAAAGGACGCCTTGTCGGTCTCGTAGGTGTATAAAATGTCCCCTACCTTGACCTCGTCGCCTACGTTTTTGAGCCACTTGCCGATGATGCAGCTTTCGACTGTAATGCCCGCCTTGGGCATTATGACTGCCTTTGCCATTACTCGTCCTCCTTGCTGAGCGTTTTTAACAGATATTCTTCGGCTTTGCTGTTCCAAAGTCCGTTGGTCTCGCTTACCAGTTTTGCCAGTTCCCTGAACATGGGATCCGTCCTGCCCTTTTCCTCAAACTCGCTTATGGCGGTCAGGGGCATGCGGATGTGGGTGTAGATGAGCTTTTTCCCGCCGGGGATGGAGGGCAGGTTGAGCGTGGTGTCGATCACCGCGTCAAGACCGCCGACGTGAGTGACCAGCGCCGCGGGGGTGAGCCTGCCTTCGCCCATCATCTTCAGGCATTCCGCCATGTCCTCGGTATTGCCGCCGGACGTGCCGCAGATGTGGGTGGAGGAATAGTGCACGTTATAGAAATTCAGTTTCGCGAAAAAGTCCTTCCTGGCGGGACCCGCGAAGAAGTTGAGGCAGCCGTCGCGGCCCAGTATCTGGTCCGCCTGCTCCACAACCGCGGTCACGGGGGCAAAGCACACCACGTCGTCGTAGCCTTCGCCGCCGCTGATGTCCATAAGCACCTGCACGGGGTTCTCGCACGCGGTGTTCACGTAATGCAGCTCAATGCCCCACTTCGCGGCCTCTTCCTTGGTATAGATGCGGGCCGCCCGGTCAAGCCTGGCCTGGTCGATATCGGTGACGGTGAGCAGCGTCGGGCGCCTGTCCGTGTGGATGATGTAGTCTATGGCAGCCAGACCCATGGGGCCCACGCTGGCCAGAAGCGCCATCTTTCCGCCCTGTTTGATGCCCATCTTGTGCTCGTACACGCCGTTGGTGGTGTGGTACATGGCCTTGAACGTGCCCGCCACGCAGCTGAGCGGCTCCGACAGCGCCGCGCCGAAATAGTTTTCGCCCGCGTAAGGCAGCAGGCACTTCTCTTCCATGAACTCGTTGGGGATTATGATGTAGGTGGCGTCCCCGCCGATGGTCCTGTAGGAGTAGCCCGGCGCCCACATGGTGCCCTTGTAGTTGATGTTGGGCTGGATGGCGAAGCGCTGGCCCGCCTTGTACTCGTTTTGCCACTTCGCGCCCACTTCGATTATCTCGCCGCAGAGCTCGTGGCCCATGATGATGGGGTTGTCCTTTACGTCCTTGGGCACGCGCTTGTGCTCCTCGCCCTGCATGGCGCACTTGTACGTGGACATGCAGATGGAGTCGCACACCACTCTTGCCAGTATCTGGTCCTCCTGAAGCGCGGGCAGCTCAAAGCTGTCCAGCCTCAGATCCTGCTTCCCGTGAAGCCTTACCGCTGTGGTCTTCATTCCTCATCCTCCCGTTTCTCTCGGTTTACAAGCATCCATGCCGCGTCCACCAGGTGGCGGAACTCCGGCTTTTCCAGCTCTTTGCAGATGAAGCTCTGGCGGGAGGAATTGATGTCCTCGCCGGAGATCTGCGTAAAGCCGTATTTGTCGCACAGGCCCATCAGCCTTTCCAGCTGCGCGGGGGTGTTGCGGCTGGGCATGAAGGTCACGCCCCCGACTCCCCTGAGCCTGAGGAAACTCAGCAGCTCTTCCAGATACGCGTCCTCGAACGTCTGGGCTTTTTTGTCGCCCGTGACGCTCTGCCCCACGTCGCCCAGGTAGGCGTAGCAGAGTATCGCTCCGATATCGTTGGCAAAAGCGACCGCCTCGTCCAGAGTCATCATTTCCTCGTCCGCGGGGATATACACCCTGGCGTTCAGTTCGCTCTTCATCACTCCCAGCAGGTCGTAGGCGAAGTGCGGGCTCTGGGCGTCGCTCAGCCACCCCGCGACCTTGGCGGAAGGCGTGATCCTGAGCTCGTCTTTCAGGAAGGAAAGCACGTTCTCCCTGCCTACCCTCTCTATTATCTTGAGGCTTAAGGCGTACAGCAGGTGCCTTTCGGTCACGGAACCGCCGTCATCGTACCGGGAAAGCGGCAAAACGTCCCGGTCAAAGTCGATGGAGATGCCGCTGAAGGCCATCTCGGCGTTTATTTTATCGACCATGAGGCGGTTGCGCGCGTTGCGTTTTTCCACCAGCGGTCTTAAGCAGTCCCTCGCCTTGTCGAAACTCTCGCGGGAAATGGAGTGGAACGCCATGTAAGCCGCGCCCGCCTGGTCCGGGTGGTTGAGCCGGCGGCTCTCGAAGGGAGTGCCCTTTAAGCTCACCCTGCCCTCGAAGCCGCAGGTAGTGCCCATGCCCGCGATCGCGCCCGCTTTCCTGAATTCCTTCGCGCCGGATATGGAGTCGTGATCCATTATCCCGCAGGTGTTCAGGCCTTCCGCCCGGGCGAAGTACACCGCCGCCGTGGGAGAATAGGGGCTGAAGGAATAGGTGGTGTGTATATGGTTGTTGGCGAACTGGGGCAGGAGCACGGGCTTTTCGGTCTCCTCCGCCAGCACTTTTTTAAGGTTTTCCAGCCTTTCCGCCGCCGTCGGGGCGTTAAGCAGCTCCAAGATCTGTTTCTTGTCCATCGTCTGCTCCTAAGACAGCATCACTTGGCCGCCCGTTATGGGCAGCGCCTGGCCGGTCTCGTACTCCTGCTCGACCAGGTAGCATACGCCCTTTGCCACGTCCCTGGGCAGGCAGCCCCGCTTGATCAGGGACTTGGACAGGTAGAACTTCCTTACGTCCTCCACCGTCTGGGCGCCGGGCACCTTGCCCGCCTTAAGGTACTGCACGAACAGGCCCTTTTCCGGGTCGCTCCACAGGGGTCCGTCGTAATAGTTGCCGGGGCAGATGGCGTTCACCTTGATGTTCCAGGGCGCCAGCTCCATGGCGAAGGACTGGGTGAGACCTATGCCGCCGAACTTGCCGCCCGCGTAGGCGAAGTTGTTCTTGCTGCCCTCGAGGCCGCTCTTGGAGTTGATCTGGATGATATCGAAAAACAGGCTCTGATCCGCTTCGTACTGCGCCTTCATGATGGCGGAAGCGTACTTGGCGCACAGGAAATAGCCCTTGTAGTTGATCTTGGTCACGAAGTCGAACTTCTCCGGCACCATCTCTTCCAAGCTGCCCGCGATGGCGACGCCCGCGTTGGACACGAATATGTCGAGCCCGCCGAAGGTCTCCACGGTCTTTATCACCATGCCCTCCACGCTGGCGGTGTCGCTCACGTCCACCTTCACATAGGAGGCGTGCTCGCCGAATTCCTCGGAAACGGTCTTGGCCAGCGCCTCGTTAAGGTCCGCCACCATTATGCAGGCGCCTTCGTTCAACATCTCCTTGGCTATGCCGTAGCCGAAGCCCTGGGCCGCGCCGGTAACGATGGCGATCTTGCCCGCCAGGCGTCCGGCAGTCGCGGGCCTCTCGTGCACATGCTGAGCCGCGTACAGTTTCGCTTCATCAAGCGTCATGATGTTTCCCCCTTATTTGACTACTTTTTTTCTGTAGCTTTCGACTTCCCAATTGGTTATAAAGTCCACAAGTTCCCTGCTCATGGGCTTCTCGCCCCCGAAATAGCCCGCGTACCAGGCTATCGCCATGGAGTCCTTGACCAGCGCCATGCAGTTGTCCGCCGCTTTGGGCGTATCCCCGAACGTGAACACGCCCTCGCCTTTGAGTATAAGCACGTTGGACTTTATGGCGGTGACGCCGCCGGCGCTTTCGGCAAAGTCCATTCCCGCGCCGCAGTACACTATCTCGTCGGGATTGAACGGCTTCATGACCTTGCCCGCGGTCCCGATATCAGAGGCGAAGTGTTTGGCGAGCGGGCTGCCCGTAAAGCGCACCTCCGCCTTGCCGCTTACCTCCCTGAGCTTCTCTGCAAACGGCGAAAAAGTCTCCCCTTCATCGGAGGGCGCCTCCTTCGCCACGGAAGCGATGGCATTGAGCATGCCGTTTAAGTGGGTCGCCAGGTCCTCGACCGTGTCGGCGGCGAAAAACACGCCGTGGTTCTCCAGCAGCACGGTTTTGATCGGCCTGTCGGCGCTGTCGAACACGTCCTTCATCAGTTTGGCCAAAGTGTAGCCGGGTTTGCACGCGCTCACCCATATCACGCTTTTGCCGAACAGCTTTTCGCACCAGGCTTCGCCGTCCTGCGAACAGGTGAGCCCGTTCACGAGGGTGGGATGCAGGTGCAGCACGAACTTCTGGGGAAACAGCGCGTGCAGCAGCGCTTCGACGCTGGGCCGCTTGTTTTCCTCACCGGGCAGCCGGGCCGCCATGCAGTCGCTGACGAACTTGGCTTCCCGCTCCTTATCGTCCGCGGGATAGGGTTCGTCCAGCATTTTGAGCAGCTTCTCCCTGTCCATGCCCACAAAGGTCTCGGTAACCGCGTCCTTAAGGGAGGTGCCCGAACCCTTCACGTACATCACGTTGCCCTCCTTCATGGAGGTGTTGCCGCCTCCGCAGCATACAAGCTTGGGGTTCGCGCCGTACAGGCGGGAAAAATAGATAAGCGGTGACAGGTTCATTTGATCTCCTCCTCCGGGCAGATTAGCTTTACGCCCCGGGCGAGGAGCGTTTCCCGCCACTGGGCATCAAGGGGCGCGTCGGTCACAAAATAGTCGATCTCGTTCAGGCTTCCGATCCTCGCGAACGCGGTCCGGTCCAGCTTGGTGTGGTCGCACAGCAGCACCACCTGGCGCGCGCTGCGCATCATGGCGCGCTTGATAAGGGCAGTGTCCTCGTGCCGGTCGGTAAAGCCCGCTTCCCGGCTGACGCTGTCGCAGGAAATGATCGCCTTGTCCACGTGATAGCCCGACACCATGCTTTCGGCCACATGCCCGGCAAAGGAGGGCGCGCTGAAACGCTTCACTCCCCCGGTGCACATGACCGTCCAGCCCTCCACGTGGCTGATCTCTCCGATTATCTCTATGGAATTGGTGATGACCGTCAGGTTTTTGAGACCCTTAAGCTGGGTGGCAAGATAGAACGAGGTGGAGCTTTCATCCATCATAAGGTATTCCCCGTCCCTGACCAGCTCCGAGGCCAGGCGGGCAATAAGCTGTTTGGAGGCGACATTGGTGCGCCTGCGGGTGTCGTAGGGAGTCTCCAGGCGGGTCTTGCCCTCCGTCATCGCGCCTCCGTGCACGCGCCTGGCAAGCCCCTGCTTCTCAAGCTCTTCCAGGTCCCGGCGCACTGTCTCCTCGCTTACGCGAAAGCGGCGAGCCAGTTCGCCCACAGTCACCTGTCCCTGAGTATTCAGGCTCGTAAGTATGCTTTCCCTGCGCTCTCCCGCCAGCACGAAAACGCCCTCCACTATAGATATCCCGTACAGTATACCACATCCGGAGTTTCAAATCCAACATTTTCCAATATAATTTGTGGAGAATATGTGAGTTTTTTATTAATTGTGTGGGATTTAACACGAATCCCAAAGTTTAGCCCCTGCCTTTCCGGCAGGGGCTCACGCTGTTGGTTGTTTATTTTATGGTTTCCAGTATGCACTCCAGTATATCGCAGGCGGCGTTTACGCCTCCGTTTTTGCCCCGGGTGAGGATGAAGGGCATGTCGCTCTCCCTAAGCCTCTCCTTGAGAGACACGGCGTTCGAAAACCCGTTCAGCGATGTGAGCACGCTCACGCCCGTCAGTGGGCGGCGCTTGCGGTGCTGCATGATCCTGCTCAGCGCGGCAGGCGCGGAGCCTATCATGAACAGCTTGCTGCCTTCGCTTTCCAGCCCCAGATCCACCGCGACTTCCGCGCGGGTGGTGCGCATGGCGTCCGCCCTGAGCAGCACCTCTTTATCGTCTATGTAACACCGGACTTCCACGGGAAGCCCCTTCGGCAGCATCCCTCTTACAAGGTTCGCAAGCACCTGCGTGTCACACACGATCTCGCCGCCTTTTTGGGCCAGCTGGCGTATGCCGCTTATGGCGGTAGGGCTGAACTGCAGGCTGGCGCTCAAAGCCTCGTCCCCGGTTTTTTCCAGGAGCTTTTGTACGACCAGCTGTGTTTCTTCATTTGAAAACGGCAGAACTGAACGGTGCAGATCCGCCACCCGCCGCGTCCGCTTGATCATCCGATTTCACCTCATGGCTATCCGCTTCCTTAGCGAATCCAGGCACTAATTATAGTGTTTTGTTAAGAGTTCGTCAACCGACAAAGTTCCCTCCGGATGTTGCAAAAAGCCCTTGTATGTTAAGCGAAAGTTAGCTTCAGATATGTTTTTTTGAAAACTCAGGTTGTGGGTGTGTGTCCGTTCTTAACACGACCCTCCAATCGCAAGCAAAATCAGCACGTTTGAGCCAGGCTCAAAAACCGGGCGCGCGCCTCCTCAAATTGTTCAAAATTTAACATTCCGTCCGGGTGCCCCGGCAAGGATAAAAGACGGCCGCGGAGCCTTTGCCCCGCGGCCGTCCCGGCATATGTTCCCCGCGTTTTATTCGCGCGCGGTCCTGGCTACGAACAGTCCCGTTTCGTTCGCGTCTATCACGGCGGTCTCGTCCTGGGAAATGTCGCCCTTCAAAAGCGCCTTGGCCAGAAGCGTCTCTATGTTGCGCTGGATGTACCTGCGCAGCGGCCTTGCGCCGAACTCCGGCGAATACGCTTCGCCTATCACCTTGTCCATCGCCGCGTCGGTGAGCACCACGCTTATGCACTTGTCGCTCACGCGCCTGTTCACATCGTCTATCATCAGCTGGGCGATGTCGGTCACCTGCTCGCGGGTCAGGCCCTTGAAGTAGATGATCTCGTCCAGTCGGTTCAGGAATTCCGGCCGGAAGGCGCTTCGGAGCATTTCGTCGGTCTCCTGCTTCGCCTCGTCGGAAAGCTGGCCGTCCTCCCCTATGCCGCTCAATATGATGTCGCTGCCCAGGTTGGAGGTCATGATTATGATGGTGTTGGCAAAGTCCACGGTGTGGCCCTGGCTGTCGGTCAGCCTGCCGTCGTCCAGCAGCTGCAGCAGAACGTTGAACACGTCCGGATGCGCCTTTTCGATCTCGTCGAACAGCACCACGCAGTAAGGCCTGCGCCTGACCGCCTCGGTGAGCTGGCCGCCCTCGTCGTAGCCCACATAGCCCGGAGGCGCTCCGATAAGGCGCGACACGGAGAACTTCTCCATGTATTCGCTCATGTCGATCCTGACCATGGCTTTCTCGTCGTCGAACAGCGCCTGAGCCAGCGCCTTGGCCAGTTCGGTCTTGCCCACGCCCGTGGGGCCCAGGAACATAAAGGAACCTATGGGACGCCCGGGGGCCTGTATGCCCGCCCGGCTCCTTAATATCGCCTCGCTCACCAGCGTGACCGCCTCGTCCTGGCCGATCACCCGCTTGTGCAGCTGCTCGTCCAGATGCAGAAGCTTCTCTCTTTCGCTCTCCATGAGCCTCGTCACGGGTATGCCCGTCCAGCGGCTCACTATCCTGGCGATCTCGTCTTCCGTCACCTTGTCCCTGAGCAGGGTGCGGGCGGAAGGATCCTTGTCCGCTTCGTTCTCAGCGGTCTCCAGCTGCTTTTGCAGCTCCGGCAGCTTGCCGTACTTGAGTTCCGCGGCCTTGTTCAGGTCGTAATTCCTTTCGGCCAGCTGGATGTCCGCGTTCACCTGTTCGATCTGCTCCCTCAGCTGGCGCACGCGGTGGATGGATTCCTTCTCGTTCTCCCACCTGAGCTTCATCTCGTTGAACTCGTCCCGCTTCTCATACAGCTCCTGGCGAAGTTTCTTCAGCCGCTCCACGCTGGCCTTCTCGTCGGGCTCGTTGGCCAGGGCGACTTCCTCTATCTCCATGCGCATGATGGTCCTGCGGATCTCGTCCAGCTCCTGGGGCATGGAGTCCATTTCCGT